>DASVBS010000058.1 GCA_036375715.1 Longimicrobiaceae bacterium
TCTCTACGCACGCCTGTGCCCGGCGCACGCCCCACCTCGAGACCGGCTTCCGGGGGTGCGCCCGGTGACCGATCTGCACTCCGACCTCCGCACGGCTAGCTCCATCGCCCGTGCCGCCGGCGCGGCGGCGATGCGCTTCTACGGCACCACCGCCTCGGTGGCCAAGGCGGACGAGTCGCCGGTGACGGCGGCCGACCACGCGGCCAACGACGTGATCGTCGCGGGCCTGCGGGAGGCCTTTCCGGGGGACGCAATCCTCTCCGAGGAGTCGAAGGATTCGGCGGAGCGCCTCTCTGCGCGCCGGGTCTGGATCGTGGACCCGCTCGACGGCACCAAGGAGTTCCTCGCGCAGAACGGCGAGTTCTCGATCATGATCGGCCTCGCCGTCGACGGCGAGGCGGTGCTGGGGGTGGTCTACCTGCCGGCGATCGACGTCCTCTACGCCGGTGCGCCAGGGGAGGGAGCGTGGGTCGAGCGCGATGGCGAGCGCGAGCCGCTCACTCGCGGCGCCGCCGATCCCGCCGCGCTGCGCCTGGTCGGCTCGCGCAGCCACGCCGAGCCGCTGGTCGAGCGGCTGCGGGAGGCGCTCGGCATCACCGACGTCGCCCCCTGCGGCTCCGTGGGGGTCAAGTGCACTCGCATCGCCCACGACCAGCGCGACCTCTACCTGCACCCCGTCCCCTACCTCAAGGAGTGGGACACCTGCGCCCCCGAGGCGATCCTTCGCGCCGCGGGCGGAACCGTCACCGACTGCCGCGGCGAATCGCTCCGCTACAACAAGCCGGATCCCCGTCAGCCGCATGGAATCTTCGCTTGTGCGCCGGGGGTGGCGGAGATGGTAATGGGGAAATGGTTGGGAATGTATGGGGAAGCGGGGGGGAAGCAGGGAGTTAGGAGTCAAGGGAGTTAGGAGTCAGGAGGGAGTGGAGTCAGGAGCCAGAAGCCAGGAGCCAGAATTGGCTCGAGCAGGTTTGTGAGCTCCTTCTAGTTGGATGTCAGCCAAGGGGCGCTTGACGCGCCCGCACGACTGAGCCGATGTCGGCGTCCGAACCTTCTGGCTCCTGGCTTCTGGCTCCCCTCCTGCCTTCCTCCAGCCCACTCCCTCCCAACTCCTATCTCCCTCAGCTCCCTCCACTCCCTGCTCCTTCCTACGGATTCTGCTCCAGATTCGAATTCAACTCCAGCTCATCCTCCGGCAGGAAATACACGATCCTCGGATGATCCGGGGGAATCAGCTGGGTGCCCGCTTCCACATTCACCCCGGGGGCGATAGGGGTCAGGTGCGAGCCGGGGTAGGTGCGTACCACGGGCCGGCCGTTGCGGAAGAGGTCGTAGGTGCGGTGACCCTCGAAGGCGAGCTCGAGGTGCCGCTCTTCCAGCACGACGTCGAGGACGGAATCGTGCCCCTTGAGGTCCCCGATCGAGTACAACCCATCGCCGGAGAGACCGGCGCGCTGCCGGATGCGGTTCACGTCCTCGAGCGCCGCGGCGTCGTTGCCCAGCTTGGCGTTGGCCTCGGCGCGGTTCAGGTACATTTCGGCGAGCCGTAGCACCACTGGCGAACTGAGGGTGACGATTCCCTCCTGACCCACGTACTTGATCACGTAGATCATGGGCACGCCGTTCCGGGTCTGAATCACCGGCCGCCCTTCCTCATCCGTGACGATATTGCCGTCGGCGTCGCGCTCGTACTGCGGATCGATGAAGGCGAGGCGTGCGTCCTCGGGGTGCTCCATCAGCTTCTCGTACAGCGGAAGCGCCATGTACATCTCCCCGTAGCCCACCCCGTCGGGCGAGCGATAGTACAGGTAACCCACGTTGGACGAGCCGCGGTTGTCGGCCTGGGTGTGCTTGATCGCGAAGATGAGCTCCGGGTTGCTCTCCGGCGGCATGGTGGGCCACGCCTTGTAGGTCTCCATATCGGCGAGCTGAAAGCGCCCCGATTCGATCACCCGGGTGGCGTATTCGATCGTCTGCTCGTTCTCACCCCGATAGAGGTGTACCCGTGACAGGAGCGCCCACGCCGCCTCGCGTGTAGCGAAGCCGTTCGGCTTGGCGATGGTCATCAGCTCAGCCGCACGCTCCAGCTCCGCGACGACGAAGTCGTACACTTCCCCCACCGTCGCGCGCGCCGGTCGCTCGTCCGGATCGGTTCCGGTCACGATCGGCACGCCGGGATTGTCCCGTCCCTGCACATATGGCCTGCCGAAGGCGTTCACCAGATAGAAGTGGAAGTACGCCCGCAGGAAGATGTTCTCTCCCAGCAACTGGTCGGTCTCGGGAGACGTGCCCGGCTCCAGCCGCTCGATGACCTGGTTGGTTCCGTAGATCGCCTGGTACAGCCCGCGCCAGATTCCCCGGACGTTACTCAGGTTGGGCGCGTGGATGTACGTGTACAGGTTGTAGAGGGCGCTGGAGGTCGTGCAGCAGAGCATGACCTCGTCGGAGGGGAACTCGGCGAGACGGTGCCAGTCCAGCCCGTGGTCGATGAGTCGGCGGTAGTTGCCGCGGGTGGCAGCCTCGATCCCTTCGAGGGTGCCCAGGGCTGTCTCCGACGCCATGCCGGTCGACGGCTCGGTGGACAGCGACTCGCACGCGGCCAGCATCGTCGAGAGGCAGAGGCCCAGCGGAATGATGGATTTTCTATTGATCATGATCCCCATGGCGGTTTGTCGGTCCGAATTCGGGTGCGTTGGCAATCGGTGAAGGCCGGCTCCTCAGAGGCCGAGGTCCAGGCCGATCAATAGCTTCTGATTTCTTGGATAGAAGCCGGAGCTCACCGTGCCTCCGATCCCCGCTTCGGGATCGAGTCCGGAGAATTCGGTCCAGGTGTAGACGTGGTCTGCCGCCAGGTAGAGGCGTCCGGTCGCTGCGTTCACATTCCGCAGCAGACCGTCGGGCAGTTGATAGGACAGGGTGACGTTGTTCAGCCGCAGGTAGCTACCATCCTCGAGGTACCGCGAGGAAGGTCGGTGCGCGAGCCGGTTGCCGCCCGGGATCGGCTTGGGGTGCGTGGCCCGATCACCGGGCTTCTCCCACCGGCTCCAACCATCGGCCAGGCGCATGTAGTTGAAGTCGATGTAGCCCCCGTCTGAATCGAAGTACTCGCGCGCCTGGTGATAGATGAGATTCCCCGAGACGAAGCTGAAAGTCGCTCGCAGCGACAGCGGACCGTAGCTGAGGTCGTTGACCCAGCCGCCGGTGAAATCCGGCGAGGCCTTGCCGACGCGCTGCAGGGTCGCGGCGTTGTAGTCGTTGGTCGTCTCCCGTGAAATGACCTCGCCATCGGGCCCGTAGTTGACCACCTCCCACAGCGGATCCCCGTTCTCGGGGTCGACACCGACCCACTTCCGCATGTACCACGTCTGCAGGTCGTAGCCCTCGGAGATGCGCTGGTTGCCGTTCGGGATGTCCTCACCTTCGTTGAGGGCGAGAACCTTGTTGCGATTGAAGCCGATGTTGAAGTCCGTCGTCCAGAGCAGGGGACCCTGCAGGAGGGGCGTCGAGATCGAGAGCTCGATGCCGCGGTTCTCGATCGAGCCGATGTTGCGGACGATGGAGTTGACGCCGCTGGTGCCCGGCAGTGTGACGTTGAGAAGCAGGTCGTCGTTCACGCGCCGGTAGGCGTCCAGCGAGAGGTCGAAGCGATCGAACAGCCGGGCGTCCACGCCCACGTTCAGGGTTCGGGCGACCTCCCAGGTGAGATCGGGATTTTCGAGCTGGATCGGCTGTGCGGCAGGTTCGCCGTTGTACTGGCTGGTGAAGCCATAGAGGCCCCGCCACAGGTAGTCGCCGATGTCCGCGTTCCCCGTGGTGCCGTAACTCGCCCGCAACTTCAGCATGTCGACCGCCGACACGTCGCGCAGGAACGGCTCGTTGCTCAGCATCCAGCCGCCCGAGAGGCTGTAGAAGCTGCCGTAGCGGTTGGAGCGGCCGAAACGTGAGGACCCGTCCCTCCGGAAGGAGACGGTGGCGAAGTAGGTGTCGTTGTAGTCGTAGTCGCCCTGGAAGAGACCGGAATGGAAGACGCTCTCGCCGCGGCTACCCCCGACGTTGTCGGCACCCGCGGCCGCGTCCAGCACCCCGAAGCCGGGGAAGATGCCGGCGCCGCGCGCATTGAACCCGTCATAGGCGTCGCGCTGGTACTCGACCCCGAGAATGCCGCCGAAGGTGTGGGGCCCGGTGTCGTAGTTGAGTCGGAGGAGGTTGGAGCTGAGCTGCGACTCCGACTGGACAAGACCGTTGGTCAGCAGGCCGCCGAGGGTGCTTCCGGCGGGTGTGCGCGGGTCCGCGTTGCTCTTCCAGCGGTGATCGGTCGTTCCGTACCGATTGGTGGTGGTGAAGTTGAGCCAGGGGGTGAAATCGTACCGCAGCATCACGTCCCCGCTGATGCGACGGTAGTGGTCGCGTGAGTCGTTGTACTGCAGGCCGTAGAGGAAATTCGTCTTGTCCCGCCCCAACCAGTCGGGCTCTCGACCGGTGCGAATCGAGCCGTCCTCGTTGTACGGGTAATCCCAGGGCAGATAGGTGTAGGCGCCGTACGTCGTGCTCTCCGGATTATTCCGGTCGTCGTCTTCGCGGACGTTGATGCGAGCCGTGACGGTGAGGCGGTCGTTCACCGCGTGCTCCAGGTTGAGCCTCGCGCCGACGCGCTCCAGGCCGGTCTCGATGAGCGTCCCCTCTTCGTCGTACCAGTTCCCGGAGAGGTAGAAGCGGGTGCGGTCGTCGCCACCCGATACAGCCACGTCGAGGCGACTCGTCCGCCCGGTGCGGAAACCGTAGTCGAGCCAGTCGGTGTTCCGCTCGAGCAGGTCCGGTCCCAGCGTGCGGTTGCCGAAAGCGGTCACCCCCATGCGATCGTGCAGGAGCTCGTACAGCTCCGCCGAGCTCATCAGGGAGAAATTGCCATCGTTGCGCCGGCTCACACCGTAGGAGCTGCTGACGTCCACCCGCGTCGCTCCCCGTCGCCCCTGCTTGGTGGTGATGACGATGACGCCGTTCGCCGCACGCGAACCATACAGGGCGGTGGCGGCGGCGTCCTTCAACACCGTCACCGACTCCACGTCATAGGGATCGACCATCCCCCCGATCACGCCGTCGACGACGATCAAGGGGCCCGAGCCCGCGGTCACCGAACCGGTCCCCCGGATGCGCACCGTGGGGTTGGCCGCGGGATCCCCGCTGCCGCCGGTGATGAATACGCCCGCGGTCTTCCCCTGCAGCATGGTGTTCACGCTGGCCGCAGTGACGTCTCGCAGCTCGGACTCGGTGACCTGCTGCACGGCGCTGGTGATCTGCTGCTCCTGCCGAGTGCTGTAGCCGACGGCGACGAGGCCCTCGAGCTCGATCGCCTCGCTCTCCAGGGCGAAGTGTGCCTCGACGGTAGCCCCCGCCGTCACCGCAACCGGCTGCGTCTGCGAAGCGTAGCCGATCAGCGCGGCGGTAACCCGCTGCGTGCCGACCGGCACGCCGCTGATCGTGTAGGTCCCGTCGCTACCGGTGAGCGTGCCGAGCTGGGTGCCCTCGATCACCACACTGACCCCGGACAGCGGAGCGTCGGTGGCGGCGTCCGTCACCCGGCCGCTCACCGATCCCTGCTGCGCGTGCGCCGCCAGCGGCAAGGCGAGCACTGCGCCGGTCAGTGCGGCCCACAGCACCCCGCGCAGCCGCGTCGACACTGCCATCCATCTCCTCTCGGACTTGCGACTCTCCATAGGTGGCCTCTGCTGGAGGGAACGGTTCGCGCCCCCTTGCTCGCCTCATCCGGGCATCCGCGGACGAGGCCGCGCGGGCGCACGAACCTGGGTGGTGGAAGGATGCGGTCAGGGACCCAACGTGCGGGGGTGGGGCGGGAAAATCAACGAGGTAGGATGAAGTTTTTGTCTTGAAAGGGTCA
>DASVBS010000059.1 GCA_036375715.1 Longimicrobiaceae bacterium
AGCGGAGGCGGAGGGACTCGAACCCCCAAGCGCTTGCGCGCGCCGCATTTCGAGTGCGGTGCCTTACCAATTAGGACTACGCCTCCATTGTTCAGTCGGGACGGGCGGATTTGAACCGCCGACCCCTCGCTCCCGAAGCGAGTGCTCTACCGGGCTGAGCCACGTCCCGAACGATACCTCCTACAGCGGATCGGGTGGGATTCGAACCCACGAGGGGCTTTTGACCCCCACACGATTTCCAATCGTGCTCCTTAAGCCGCTCGGACACCGATCCCCGCAGCGTGACGGAGGGAGTGGGATTCGAACCCACGGACGCCTTGCGGGCGTCACGGTTTAGCAAACCGCTCCCTTGGGCCTCTCGGGCATCCCTCCTGATACAAATACGCGCGCCGGACGGCGTCCCGCACCGCCCGACCACGCGTCAGTTGCCCCTCCAGGGCTCGAACCTGGACTTTCCTGATCCAGAGTCAGGCGTGTTGCCAGTTACACCAAGGGGCATCAAAGCGCCCGTTCCCTATTGCAGGGTCTATTCCTCCACGGGCAGGGAGATACCTTCGAAGCGGGAGACGGGGCTCGAACCCGCGACCCTCAGCTTGGGAAGCTGATGCTCTGCCAACTGAGCTACTCCCGCAAACCGCGGCTACGCACCCGCCGCGCCACACGACCCTTACGAGCGTTCCGGCGCTAGCCGCCCTGCGCGCAGCCACCGAGCTACTCCCTCAAAGCGCAGCCTCACCTCCACCGCGCGCCACCACACCACCCTCAAGGTTAATAAAGCAGCGCGCGCCTCGCCAGAGCCACCGGTCGGATTTGAACCGACGACCGCTCGATTACGAATCGAGTGCTCTACCCCTGAGCTACGGTGGCGCGGGGCGAGTGGAGCCGAGGGGAGTCGAACCCCTGACCTCTGCAGTGCGATTGCAGCGCTCTCCCAACTGAGCTACGGCCCCGAAACCGGGGAATTACGAATACGGATTACGAATTACGCTCGAACCTCGGTCCCGCAGTCATTCGTAATTCGTCATTCGTAATTTGCGCGCCGCAGGCGCGCGATGGGCGGTACAAGACTCGAACTTGTGACCTCCACGATGTCAACGTGGCGCTCTAACCAACTGAGCTAACCGCCCGAGAACGGCGATTACGAATTACGGATTATGAATTACGCTCGAACCTCGGTCCCGCAGTCGTTCGTAAATTCGTCATTCGTAATTCGCCCGCGCCCATAATTCGCGCGCGCCACCAGGCGCGCGCGCCAGTGGTGGGGGTAGGATTCGAACCTACGTAGGCATAAGCCGGCAGATTTACAGTCTGCTCCATTTGACCGCTCTGGTACCCCACCGTTGTCCTGCGTCAGGTGCGCCCGGAGAGATTCGAACTCCCGACCCTCTGATCCGAAGTCAGATGCTCTATCCAGCTGAGCTACGGGCGCTCACCCGGCCAGGTGACTCCAGATATCGGCCGGACCCCACACGCCGTCTCATGGAGCCGAGGGGAATCGAACCCCTGACCTCTTGAATGCCATTCAAGCGCTCTCCCAACTGAGCTACGGCCCCAACCCGGAACCCGAATTTTCAACGCTCTTCCTACAGCGGGGCCGACGGGACTCGAACCCGCGACCTCCGGAGTGACAGTCCGGCACTCTAACCGTCTGAGCTACGGCCCCGTGAACAGCAATTACGAATTACGAATTACCGTCGTCACCACCCCACTCCCCCAGAGCGGGCAACCGGGCTCGAACCGGCGACCTCAACCTTGGCAAGGTTGCGCTCTACCAACTGAGCTATGCCCGCAGAACGAAAGTCCCTCTCAACCTCTGATCTATTGGACCGAAGCCCCAAAACCCTGAGCACGCGTAGCGTGCGAAGCTACTGAGCTATGCCCGCATATCTAGACGAACCTTCAATCGCCCCGCCGGCCTCCCAAAGTCGCAAGACCCCTTCGCACGCGCAGCGTGCGAAGCACTGAGCTATGCCCGCAAACCACGCCCATCCGCGACATCCCGTCCAGCCACTGATCCTGGGGCCGTACCCCCGGGGCCGTGCCCGTAACGCTCCCACGGGGAATCGAACCCCGGTCTCCACCTTGAAAGAGTGGCGTCCTAACCGTTAGACGATGGGAGCTCACTCCAACTCGCCACCGTCCCGCCGGCGGCCCATCTCCTCCAGAGCCCACGACGGGACTCGAACCCGTGACCTCTTCCTTACCAAGGAAGTGCTCTACCGACTGAGCTACGTGAGCGGGCTGCCTCCCTCGTTACTCCCCCTCCGACCCGGCGCTTCGCCCACCGTCCCTTCACAGGTCAGGAGGGACTCGAACCCCCAACCGCCGGTTTTGGAGACCGGTGCTCTACCAATTGAGCTACTGACCTACAGTGCAGGTGGCCAGGGAGGGAATCGAACCCCCGACACTGCGATTTTCAGTCGCATGCTCTACCAACTGAGCTACCTGGCCCGATCCCTCACGCCTTTCAACAAAAAACCGCCCGGCTTCGGCGGCAGAGACCGGCTTATAGCGGGGGCGGGATTCGAACCCGCGACCTTCGGGTTATGAGCCCGACGAGCTACCAGGCTGCTCCACCCCGCGGCAAGGACAGGAAGGATAATCTCATCCACACCCTCAGTCAACCCCCTGAGCCGCGCCGTCCGTTTCCGGGACGAGCCCGTCCCAACAGCGGACGAACGCCCTCTCCAGAGCCCTCCCCCAAAGGCGCTCATCCTCCTGTTTTACAACAAGTTATCCTACCCGCCGCAAAGCGGCATGTTCCTTCCCTTTTCCCCCGCTGGACCCGCCGATATTCCATCGCGCGGCCCGGTCTCGAAGCACCCGGATCACCCATGACGCTCCACCTGCCGACCCTCGTGCTACTCTGGCTGGCCGGATCCATCATCCTGATGCCGCTTTCGATCCTGGTCATCCGCTTTGCCGTCATCCCCCTGGTGACGACGCTGCTCCACCCCTCCGACCGGGGAGATTCGGCGCGGATCGCCCGCCTGGAGGAGAAGGTCGGCCGCCTCTCGCTCGAGCTGGAGCGGCTCGCCCGGACCGGCTCGCACACGGCCGGCGACTGAACCGCTCTCACCCGAGGAATCGAACCGTGGATATTCCTCGCCCGCAAACCCCCAAGCGCTCGCGCTGGATCCTGGGAGGCCTGGGCATCGCCGCCGTCCTGGCGACCACCATTGCCGTCGGACGCCTCGAGCCCGCGGCACCCACCGTCGATGCGGGCGTCTGGCTCGACACGGTGCAGCTCGGCACCTTCGTTCGCGAGGTCCGCGGACCGGGAACGCTCGTGCCTGAGCAGATCCGCTACATCTCGGCGGTGACCGCCGGCCGGGTCGAGCGCGTGCTGGTGCAGCCGGGCACACAGGTGACGCCCGAGACCGAGCTGCTCACCCTCAGCAACCCCGACGTCCAGCTCCAGCTGATGGAGGCGCAGCGGCAGCTCGCCACCGGTGAAGCGAACCTCGCCAACCTTCGTGCCACCCTCGAGAATCAGAGGTTGAGCCAGGAGGCCACGGTGGCCAGCGCCGAATCGCAGGCCCGCGAGGCCGAGCGGAAGGCTAAGGCCTACCGTGAGCTCGCCGCGCGCGGGCTCTACAGCCAGCTCGAGATCCAGAGCCTGGAGGACTCCGCGGTGGAGCTGGCCACGCGCCTGGAGATCGAGAAGAAGCGGCTCAGCTTCATCGAGCAGTCGATGGCCGCCCAGCTCGCCGCGCAGGAAGCGGAGATCGAGCGGCTCCGCGGCCTGGTCGCGTTCCAGCAGCGCTACCTCGAGTCTCTGCGAGTCACGGCGGGCACCCGCGGCGTGCTGCGCGAGCTTCCCCTGCAGGAGGGACAGTGGGTAAACCCCGGCCAGCAGCTGGCAGTGGTGGTGCAGCCGGGTCGCCTCAAGGCGGAGCTGCGCATTCCCGAGACCCAGGCCAAGGACGTGGTGGTGGGGCAGCGCGCCTCGATCGACACCCGCAACGGCATCGTCCCCGGGCGCGTGGTCCGCATCGACCCCGCGGTGGTGAACGGCACGGTCACCGTGGACGTCGCCCTCGAGGGCGAGCTGCCGCGTGGTGCACGCCCGGACCTGAGTGTCGACGGGACAATCGAGATCGAGCGGCTGCAGGACGTCCTCTTCGTCGGCCGTCCGGCCTACGGACAGCCCGAGAGCACCATCGGCGTCTTCCGCCTCGACCCCGACGGCGAATTCGCTCGCCGCGTCACCGTCGAGACCGGCCGCGCCTCCGTCAACGCCATCGAGATCCGCAGTGGCCTGCGCGAGGGCGACGTGGTGATCCTCAGCGACATGTCGCAGTGGGACGGGGTGGAGAGGGTGAAGATGAGATGAACGGTTTATCCGTTATCCGCTATCCGCTATCTGTCAGGGCCTGAAGCGGGATCCTCGCTGGTCCAGCGCCGCGGAAGGAAGGTCCAAACCTGGATGTCAGCCTCAGTCCTGACGGATAACGGATAACGGATAGCCCTGTCCCGACAGCAAAAGCCCATTCGCCACACTCTCAACAACTCGCATCCATGTCTGACTACGCATCCGACTCCACTCCGCTCATCCAGCTCACCAACGTCAGCAAGGTCTTCCTCACGGAGGAGGTCGAGACCCACGCGCTGTCGGGCATCCACCTGCAGATCCGGCAGGGGGAGTTCGTGGCGATCGCGGGGCCGAGCGGGTGCGGCAAGACGACGCTGCTCTCGATCCTGGGGCTGCTGGATACGCCGACCAGCGGCGAGTACAAGCTGGTCGGCCAGCCGGTGGAGAACCTCACCGCCCGGCAGCGCGCCCACATTCGCAACCGCGAGATCGGCTTCATCTTCCAGGCCTTCAACCTGATCGGCGACCTCACGGTCTACGAGAACGTGGAGCTACCGCTCACCTATCGTGGCATGCCGCAGAGCGAGCGCCGCCAGCGGGTAAACGAAGCGCTCCAGCGCGTGGGGATGGCCCACCGCACCAACCACTATCCCGCGCAGCTGTCCGGCGGCCAGCAGCAGCGCGTCGCAGTGGCTCGTGCCATTGCCGGCAGCCCCAGCGTGCTCCTCGCGGACGAGCCCACTGGCAACCTCGACAGCAGCAACGGTGAGGCAGTGATGGACCTGCTGCGGGAGCTCCATCAGGGGGGCGCCACCATCGTGATGGTCACCCACGACCCGCGCTACGAGGAGTACGCGGAGCGCAGCGTCCACCTCTTCGACGGCCAGATCGTCGAGGACGTGAGCGGCCCCAAAGCCGCGGAGCTGGCCGCCGAGCTCGAGCAGCACGGCTTCGAGGTAGGCTGAGAGTCGCCCCGATCCCCGAACCCGTTCGCCCATGTCCGCCCTCCGCCACGCCTTCCGGGGGCTGCTCCGCAGCCCCGGCTTGACCACCGTCGCCGTGCTGTCGTTGGCGCTCGGCATCGGCGCCAACACGGCCATCTTCAGCCTCATCGACGCGGTGATGCTGCGCTCGCTGCCTGTTCCGGAGCCGGACGAGCTGGTCCGAGTCACTTTCGGCGACGACGGGGACGCACAGCTCACCAATCCGTTGTGGGAGGAGCTTCGCGACCGGCAGGACGTATTCTCGGGCGCTTTCGCCTACGCCGAGGAATCGTTCGACCTGGCGAATGGGGGTGAGTCACGCCCCGTCGTCGGCAACTGGGTGAGCGGAGGATTCTTCTCCGCCCTCGGAGTGCGGCCCGCCGCGGGGCGGCTGCTGACAGAGAGCGACGACCGACCCGGCTGTCCGGGGACCGCCGTGCTCGGCTACGGTTTCTGGCAGAGCGAATTCGGCGGCGATCCGGCAGTCGTCGGCCGCACCCTCGCGCTGAACGGCCACCCCTTCGAGATCGTCGGGGTCGCGCCCGAGGGCTTCTTCGGCTTCAACGTGGGTACCTCGACCCAGGTGTATGCCCCGCTCTGCGCCACCGTGATCCTGTCGCCGCCGACGGGTGGTCTCGACAACCGGAGCTTCTGGTTCCTCCGGGTTGCGGGACGCCTGCGGGAGGGGGTGGACGTCGACGACGCCCGGGCTCGCCTCGCCGCCCTCGCGCCGTCGATCTACGCCGCCACGGTACCGCAGGACTGGAACGCGGAGATGCAGCGGTCCTACCTGCAGGGCTCCCTGGGTGCCGAGCCCGCGGCGAACGGCTACTCCGACCTGCGCAACAACTACGACCGGGCGCTCACCATCCTCATGGGCGTGGTCGGCCTCGTACTGCTCATCGCCTGCGCCAACGTCGCCAACCTGCTCCTCGCCCGCGCCGCCACACGGGAGCGCGAGCTCGCCATCCGAATCGCGATCGGGGTGGGACGCGCTCGGCTGTTGCGCCAGCTTCTGGGAGAGAGCCTGCTCCTCTCCCTGCTCGGCGCAGGGGCGGGGCTCCTGTTCGCAGACTGGGCGAGTGGGCTCCTGGTGGCGATGCTCTCGAGCGGCCCCGACCCGATTGCGCTGGACCTTTCGCTCAACCCCAGAGTGCTCGCCTTCACCGCGGCCGCGGCGATCGGCACGACGATCTTCTTCGGCCTCCTGCCGGCCTGGCGTGCCACCCAGGTGGACCCGCAGGCGGCGATGAGGTCGAACGACTACACCATTGCCCGGGGCGACTCCCGCTTCAGCGCGAGAAAGGCGCTGGTGGTGGCGCAGATCACGCTCTCGCTGGCTCTGCTGGTGGTTGCCGGGCTCCTGCTGGGAACGCTCAACCGGCTCGCCACGGTCGAGACCGGCTTCAACCGCGAAGGGATCCTTACCACCAGCCTCGACCTGAGGAAGACCGGCTTCGACGAGGAGGGCCTCGCCACGGCCAAGCGCGAGATCCTGGAGCGCGTCCGCTCCTCCCCGGGCGTGGTCGCCGCCAGCGCGGCGGACATCCTCCCCCTCAGCGGAGCAGCCTGGAACGGGCTGATCGCGGTCGACGGCTTCCAGCCGCAGGGAGAGCGGGACGCGCTGGTCTTCTTCAACGCGGTCGCGGAGGACTATTTCACGACCATGGGGACGAGCCTCCTGGCCGGTCGGGAGTTCACGGCGGCAGATGGGGCCGATTCGCCCCCGGTCGCCGTCATCAACGAGGCGCTCGCGCGGAAGTTCTTCGGCACGCGGAACCCGATCGGCGAGCGGATCGGCCTGGTCTCCCCGGGTACGGGCGAGTTGGACGACCTCGTCGAGGTGGTCGGGGTGGTCCGCGACACAAAATACCGATCGCTCCGCGAGGAGCCGGTGCAGCTCCTCTACCGTCCGCTCAGTCAGGTCGGGGGCGGACCTTCTCTCCGCCTGTTGGTGCGGGGGAGGAGCGAGCCCGAGGGCCTGATACCGATCGTGGAAGCGATCGCCCGCGAGGTGCACCCGCAGATCTCCCTTCGCTCTTCCGTGCTGTCGGAGCGTATCGCGGCTTCGCTGGTCGGAGAGCGGGTGATGGCCACGCTGGCCAGCTTCTTCGGCGGCCTCGCCGTGATCCTCACCGTGGTCGGCCTGTACGGCACGATCTCGTACAACGTGACCCGCCGCCGCAGCGAGATCGGCGTGCGCATGGCGCTTGGAGCCGAGCGCAACGACCTGGTGCGCATGATCCTGGGCGAAGTTGCGCGCCTGCTGGGCGTCGGGCTGCTCCTCGGCCTCGTCGTCTCGCTGCTGTCGACCAAGCTCCTGACCTCCCTGCTCTACGGCCTCTCGCCGCGCGACCCTACCACACTCGCCCTCGCCGCCGCGGCCCTGACCGCCGTCGCCCTGGCCGCGGGATCCTTCCCGGCCTGGCAGGCAGCACGGATGGATCCCATGGCGGCGCTGAGGGAGGAGTGACGGAAGAATTGGGGAAGGAGCTAGATGGAGAGGAGTGGAGAAGGAGGAGCTAGAAGCAAGGAGCTAGAAGCTAGAAGTTGGGGCTTGCTAGTGGAGGTGCTGGGAATGGGGAGCCAGGGAGCCAGAAGGAGCGAGCGTAGTAACCCCGTGGGCTTCGGTGACGGCTGGGGTGCGCTGTAGCCGGAAGCCGGTATTCGTGTTGGCGCGCGATCCGGTCAGGCCGATTGACGCGCTTATTGCAGCGTACGCTTTGTCAGCCAGACGCACGCGTCTTCTAGCTTCTAGCTTCCAGCTTCTCAACTCCTGACTTTTCGCCCCATGGCCGAAGTCATCTTCCAATTCGGCACCCCCGTCCTCGACCGCAAGGGCCAGCCCTGCTCCGTCCAGGTCTGCGGTCGGCCGAACGAGGATGGGTTGTGGGACGGGTGGATCGAGTTCACGCCGGTGGGCGGCGGGGAGGTCCTGAGGACGCAGCGGGAGACGACGCAGCCCAATCGGGTGGATCTGGAGTACTGGGCGAGCGGCCTCACCCCGGTATACCTCGAGGGCGCGCTGCAACGCGCAGAGGAGCCCCCGCGCGTACGTCCGTCAGCAGTCCCCTCCGAGCCAGCCTACGAGGGACCCAGGCCGACCTGGGAGTCGGCCGCTCCGCCGGCCGAAGCCCGTCCTCGGCGCGCCGTGCTCGACCCCTTTGCGGCTTATCTGCAGGGGGAGCAGGTGCTGCGTGAGGAGCTGTCTGCGCTCGCCGACGGGCATCTCCGCAACATCATCCAGACGTACGCACTGGCGGAAGCCTCCTCGGCAGAGCTAGCGCGGATTTCCCGCCCGGTGCTGATCGACCTGATCGTCAGCGGCGTGCGAAAAGGGCGACGCGGGCCTCGTTGATCATCCCCGTATCACGCCGCCGCCGGAGTGACCTGCTTGGTCTCAAGCTCCGCTTCGCCCAAGCGCCGCACCTTCGCTGCGTGCGTGCGATGAAGGCCATGCCTGTGCAACGATTGACGGGCGTCGCTGGGGCGCGCGAGGGTGATCAGGAACCTTGTCAGCAGATGCTCACCGCGCGAGGCCGATCCGCGTACCAGCGTGCTCCCATCCTCCCGTGGTACACAGCCGATGACGATCTCCCCCACCTCCAGGAACAGCTTCAGGTATCCCCTGCCGACCTGCTCGGCGAAAGCCGCGTAGGCACTGCCGGCGTGGATGAAGAAGGCGCGGGCCCGCTCGATCACCTCGTCGGAGGTCAGGCTCGTGCGGATCTCGTGGATTTTCATCGTATCTCTCCTGGAATCCGACACATCTTTGTACCTGAGTATACGGTCTCCCCAGACGCGGGTCCGTGACACCCGTCACATGCCGGCACCACACGGGCCGGCAGCGCACGAGTTGGAGAGCGCGCCCGGATCATCGGTCCCTGGCCGCAGGGCATCCCGGAGAGAACGAGGAAACGGGGCACGTAGGAGGGTGTTCGGAAATGGGATTGCACCGTCCCGCGCGCGGACGAGCGCGGGTCTGGCTCAATCACGCATCCCCATCCGTCGCAACGTCTTACGATTCACGTCCCGGTGGCACTCATCTTCCCCCTTTGGTGGTCGGTTCCATGTCTTTCCTCTGTTTCCGGATGCCGATGCTCTCCGCTCGAAGCGAACACGATCTGCAGTCCCTTCCCGACCCGCTCCTGCACCTGCGCGACGTCGGCAAGCACGTGGATTCCAGGGCGGGTCGGATCAACCTGCTGAACCACATCAACCTGACCGTCCGACCGGGCGACTTCATCAGCATCATGGGACCGTCCGGAGCCGGGAAAACCACGCTGCTGAACATCCTGGCGATGTTCGACGGGGACTTCACCGGGGAGTATCTCTTCGCGGGGCGCGCCGTTCACCGCATGAAGCCGAAGGAGCGGCGCGAGCTGAACAAGCGTCACGTGGGCTTCGTCTTCCAGCAGTATCACCTGCTCGACGACCTCACGGTCGCGGAGAACCTGGAGGTTCCGCTATCCTACCGCGACGTAAAGCGATCCGAGCGCGCCGCCCTCGTGGCGGACATTCTCGACCGCTTTCAGATCGTGGGGAAGAAGGACCTCTTCCCCTCGCAGCTCTCCGGTGGACAGCAGCAGCTCGTGGCGGTCGCCCGGGCGGTAATCGCCCGGCCCACTATCATCCTGGCCGACGAGCCCACCGGCAGCCTCCACTCCTCGCAGGGACGCATGATCATGGAGTTGTTGCAGAAGCTGAACGAGGAGGGAATCACGATCGTACAGGTGACGCATTCCGAGGAGAACGCCGGGTATGGGAACAGGATTGTGCAGCTGATGGATGGATGGATCGTGAACGGAGAGAAGCTAGGAGCTAGAAGCTAGGAGGCAGAGGGGTGCTCACTACCGGTGCGACGGTGTATCCGAAAGCCGGCGAAGCGCGCCTTCTAGCTTCTAGCTCCTAGCTTCTCCTCCTCTACTTCTAAATACTGGAATTCAGCCCTTCAGAATTGCGTTTCCAGAATATGCCTGATTCCCCTCCCAGAATTCTCATTGCCGACGATCAACCCGACATTCTCCAGGCGCTCCGGCTGTTGTTGAAGCCGGAGGGATACGAGGTGGTCACGGCCACGTCGCCGGCCCACGTGGGTCAGGCCGTCGGCGAGCACGATCTGGACGTGATCCTGATGGACATGAACTACGCGCGGGACACGACCTCGGGCAAGGAGGGGTTGGACCTGCTCGCGCGCATCAATGCGGTGTATCCGAACCTTCCCGTGGTGGTGATGACGGCGTGGGGGAGCGTGGAGGGCGCGGTGGAGGCGATGCGGCGCGGTGCACGCGATTACATCGAGAAACCCTGGGACAACGCCCGCCTGCTGGCCACGTTGCGCACGCAGGTCGAGCTGAGCCGCGCGCTACGCCGCAGCGCCTCGCTGGAGGACGCGAACCGGCGCCTGCAGGGCGATGGGCTCCCGAAGATGATCGCGGAATCCCGCGCCATGCAGCCGATCCTGCGCATCATGGAGCGGATCGGGCCGTCGGACGCGAACGTGTTGATCACGGGTGAGCACGGCACGGGCAAGGAGGTGGTCGCCCGCTGGCTGCACGCCTCCTCTCGCCGTGCCCGCAAGCCGCTGGTCACGGTCAACGCCGGTGGAATCTCGGAGGGGCTCTTCGAGAGCGAGCTGTTCGGCCACGTGAAGGGGGCGTTCACCGACGCCAAGTCCGACCGGATCGGCTTCTTCGAGATGGCCGACGGCGGCACCCTCTTCCTCGACGAGATCGGCAACCTCTCTCCCAAGCTGCAGGCGCGGCTGCTGCGGGTGCTGCAGACCGGGGAGTTCCAGCGGGTCGGCTCCTCCCGCACGATCCGGGCGGACGTCCGTGTCCTCTCCGCCACCAACCTCAATCTCGACACCGAAGTGGCCGAGGGTCGCTTCCGTGAGGACCTGCTCTACCGCCTGAACACGGTGGAGATCCGCCTGCCCCCCCTGCGCGAACGTCGCGAGGACATTCCGACGCTCGCCAATCACTTCCTGCGCCGACAGGCGGCGCAGTACCGCAAGAGCATCACCGGTTTCTCCCCGCAGGCGATGAATGCGCTCCTGGCCTACGACTGGCCGGGGAACATCCGCGAGCTCGAGCACACCGTGGAGCGCGCCGTCCTCCTCGCCTCGGGCGAGGTGGTCGAAGCGGCGGACCTCAACCTGCGCGGCCAGAGCCAGCCCGAGGAGCCCCAGACGCTCGAAGAGATGTCCCTCGCGGAGGTCGAGCGCGTCCTCATCCAGAAAGCCCTCCGTCGCCACGGCGGCAACGTCACCCAAGCCGCGGAAGCGCTGGGGCTGAGCAGAAGCGCGCTATATCGCAGACTGCAGCGGTATGGACTGTGAGGGCGCTGAATTACGAATTACTAATTACGAATTACGGATTACGGATTGTAGGCCACGCATTTCCTCATAGACGGGACTGCGGGATGCGCTTGCGGCTCGCGCAACCGCTGTTGTAGTCCATGGGCGCGGCTCAGTCAATTCGTAATCCGTAATTCGTAATTCGTAATCGGAGCCCATCGCTCCAACCCAGAATCAAGAATTCAAAATTGCCCGGCCTCCGCTACCAGTCCAGAATTCTTCTGCTCGCGCTGCTGGCGGGAGCGCCGGGGACGGCGATCGGGGTGGGGCTGGTGTGGGCGCAGGGGTACCAGCTGCGCACGGAGTGGACGCTGACGCTGCTCGTTGTGGGGGTGTGGCTGGGGGCGGCCTTCGCTCTGCGGGAGAGGGTCGTGCGGCCGCTGCAGACACTGGCCAACCTGTTGGGGGCGCTGCGGGAGGGGGATTTCTCGATCCGCGCACGCGGCGCGCGTGGGGACGACGCCCTGGGCCTCGCCCAGCTGGAGGTGAATACGCTGGCCGAGACGCTCCGCGAGCAGCGCCTCGGTGCGCAGGAGGCCACCGCCCTCCTACGGACGGTGATGGCCGAGATCGACGTCGCCATCCTCGCCTTCGACGAGCAGCAACGGGTGCGGCTGGCAAACCGCGCGGCGGAGGACTTGCTCGGTCAGCCCGCCGCCCGGCTGATGGGGCGGCGCGCGAGCGACGTCGAACTCGAATCCTGCCTCAGCGGGGTCGCTCCGCGAACCTTCAGCGGCAGCTTTGCAGGCCGTAGCGGACGCTGGGAGTTGCGTCGCTCGGAGTTCCGACAGGGAGGGCTCCCGCACCAGCTGGTGGTTCTCTCGGACGTGAGTCGGGCGCTCCGCGAGGAGGAGCGCGCCGCCTGGCAGCGACTTACCCGGGTCCTCAGCCACGAGATCAACAACTCGCTCACGCCCATCCAGTCGATCGCCGGCAGCCTGCTCGACCTCGTCCGGCAGGAGCCGCTTCCCGCCGATGCGGCGGAGGACCTGCGCCAGGGTCTCGGAGTCATCCGCAGCCGAGCCGCGTCACTGGGCCGCTTCCTCTCCTCCTACGCCCGCCTCACCCGGCTCCCCCCACCCAGTTCGGTCCCGATAGACGTCCGCCCCTGGATCCACCGCGTCGCTGCGCTCGAGAGCCGCGTGCCCGTGCGCGTAGTCGACGGGCCTGACCTGATCGTGACAGCCGATCCCGACCAGCTCGACCAACTCCTCATCAACCTGCTGCGCAACGCAGCCGACGCCTCGCTCGAAACCGGCGGTGCCGTCACCATCTCCTGGAGCGCGGACCCCGACGAGCTGGCCATCCAGGTCCTGGACGAGGGTCCCGGCCTCCAGGACAGCAGCAACCTCTTTGTCCCCTTCTTCACCACCAAACCCAATGGCAGCGGCATCGGCCTTGTCCTCTCTCGCCAGATCGCCGACGCCCACAGCGGCTCGCTCACGCTGGAGAACCGGAAGGATGGGCGGGGGTGTGTCGCGGAGGTGAGGATCCCGAGGGGGAATTCCGGGGGCGGACGTTAATACGAATTACGAGCCTATCCCGCAGCCTTCACATCATCCTCCCCCACCCACACCCCCTCTTCCCGGTACTGCTTGAGCTTGCGGTAGAGGGTGCGCCGGTCGATGCCCAGGATCTCGGCGGTCCGCATCTGGTGCCCGTGATTGACTTGCAGCAGTTCCAGGATGTACTCGCGCTCGAGCCGGGCCAGGCTCCAGCGGTTCCTGGCCGCCTTCGCCACGAGCTCCGACTCGACGCTCCCGCGCAGTCGTCCGCGCGCGGGGGCCTCGAAGGGGATGGTGCGCGCGCCGGCGTGCAGGATGACGGAGCGCTCGATGAAATTCTCCAGCTCGCGCACATTGCCGGGCCAGTCGTGGCTCAGCAGGCGGCGCATCGTCTCCGGGCTGATCTCGGGGGGCTCGAGGCCGTGCTCCGCGGCGAACTTCAGGCGGAAGTGACTCGCCAGCAGGGGAATGTCCTCCTTCCGCTCCCGCAGCGGGGGGACATGGATGGGGAAGATGTTGAGCCGGTAGTAGAGATCCTCGCGGAAGCGGCCGGCGGCGACCTCCTCCTCCAGCGGGATGTTCCCCGCCGCAATCAACCGGAAGTCGACCGGCACCGGCTGACTGCTCCCCAGCCGTTGGATGTGCCGCTCCTGCAGGACGCGCAGCAGCTTCACCTGGATGGCCGGCGAGATGGTGGCGATCTCGTCGAGGAAGAGGGTTCCACCGTGCGCCTCCTCGAACAAGCCGCGCCGGTTCGATATCGCTCCCGTGAAGGCTCCCTTCACGTAGCCGAAGAGCTCGCTCTCCAGCAGCGTCTCGGGGAGCGCGGAGCAGTTGACCGCCACGAACGGACCGCGCGCCCGGTCGGAGAGCTCGTGGATCGCTCGTGCCACCAGCTCCTTGCCGGTCCCCGTCTCGCCAGTGATCAGCACCGTCGCGGCCGTCGGCGCGACCCGCTCGATCAGGTCGTGCACGCGACGCAGCGCGGCGGACTTGCCAATGATCCGCGTCTTGCGGCTCTCGGCCACCTGCCGGCGAAGCTGGGTGACCTCGCGCCGCAGCTGGGTATCCCGCTGCGCCTTCTCGACCGTCAGGAGCAGGACGTCGGCCCCGACCGGCTTGGTGATGTAATCGAAGGCGCCCAGCTTCATCGCCTCGACCGCCGTATCCGCGGCGTCGTCGCCGGTCACCATGATGAACTGACAGTCCGTCTGCAGGCTCCGCCCCGCAGCCAGCACGTCGAGCCCCCCTACGTCAGGCAGGTTGACGTCGAGGAGCACGACGTCGAAGAGCTCGCGCTCGAGCGCCCGTAGCGCCTCCATCCCCGTCGCCGAGACCTCGACCGAGTAGCCCGCTCGCTCCAGCACGAAGACGACGAAGCGCCGGGCGCTTTCGTCGTCTTCGATGAGGAGCAGGCGACCCCGATTAGGGGCCTCGGATACGGCCGTCATGGTGAGGAGATCCTTCGGGTACGGGACCGCCGGGGGACTCCCCCAGCCGTCCTGGAGTATCGTCCCGCACAGAGACCGGCTTCAGCCGACCACCAGGTTCAGCAGTCGATCCGGGACGAAGATCGTCTTGCGAGGGCTCTTGCCGTCGGTGTACCGCTGGACGTTCGCGTCGGCGAGCGCGGCGGCGCGCGCTTCATCTTCCGAGATACCGCGGGGCAGCCGCAGACGGGTGCGTACCTTCCCGTTCACCTGTACGACGAACTCCACGCTGTCGGGCACCGCCTTCCGGGGATCAAACTCGGGCCAGCGACCCCGCTCGAAGATCGATCCCTCGTTGCCCAGTCGCTCCCAGAGCTCCTCCGCCAGGTGCGGCGCGAACGGCGCCACCATCAGCAGCAGCGGCTCGACGGCCGCACGCTCCACCGTTCGACCACCGCTGCGCACCACGTTCAGGTACTCCATCATGGCGGCGATGGCGGTGTTGTAGGAGAGCGACTCGATGTCCTCGGTCACCTTCTGGATGGTGCCGTGGAGCTTCTGCTCCACCTCCGGGTCCAGCGGGCGGTCCTCCGCGGTGAGAACGGAGTCCCACAATCGATTGAGGAAGCCGTGCGGCCCCGTGATTCCCGCCTCGCGGAAGTCCCCTCCCTCCTGGTAGGGCCCCAGGAACATCAGGTAGGTCCGGAAGGTGTCGGCTCCGTACCTTTCGATGTACTCGTCGGGAACCACGACGTTCCCGCGCGACTTCGACATTTTCGCCCCGTCCTTGATGATCAGGCCGTGGGCGCGGAAGCGCTGGAACGGCTCCTCGAACTCGATCAGGCCGAGGTCCTTCAGCGCCATGGTGATGAAGCGTGCGTAAAGCAGGTGCAGCACCGCGTGCTCGTTGCCGCCGATGTAGCTGTGCACCGGCAGCCACGAGCGGGTGAGCTCCGGGTCGAAAGGCAGCGAATCGTTGTTCGCGGACGGGTAGCGCAGGAAGTACCAGGCCGAGTCCAAAAATGTATCGGAGACGTCGGTCTCCCTCCGCGCCTTGCCGCCGCACGACGGGCACTCCGTCAGGTACCACTCGCTGTGGCGCGCGAGCGGCGAGATCCCCGACGCGTCAGGCCGGTAATCCTCGACGTAGGGGAGCTGCACCGGGAGCTGGTCTTCCGGCACCGGTACAACGCCGCAGGCGTCGCAGTAGAGGATCGGGACCGGCGGCCCCCAGTACCTCTGCCGCGAGATGCACCAGTCGTGGAGCCGGTAATTCACCTGGGGTTCGGCCAGCCCCTGACCACCCATCTCCTCCACGATCGCTCGACCGCCCTCCTTCCAGTCCAGCCCATCGAAGCGACCGGAATTCACCAGGGTGCCCGGTCCGACGTATGCTTCCTCCAGGGGCGTATCCGCCGTCTCCCCCTCCGCCGCGATCACCCGGCGGATCGGCAGTCCGAACTTGCGCGCGAACTCGAAGTCGCGCTCATCGTGCCCCGGGACCGCCATGATGGCGCCCGTCCCGTACTC
>DASVBS010000061.1 GCA_036375715.1 Longimicrobiaceae bacterium
ACGACTCGCTCGCGGTGGCGATCGACCAGCAGGCGATCCCGCTGCCTTCCGTTTTCGCGCGGGTCTTCCCCGAGGTGCGTCAGTACGAGCGTACCGCCCGGCTCATTGCCGCGCAGCTCGGTCCCACCGCCGCGTTCCTTCCCCTGCTGGACCGGCTCGGTGCGCGGATCCACGTCATCCCCCTGCACCAGGATCTGGCGACGGCCATTGGCGATCCTTCCGTCAGGATATCCGTCACCCCGGATCAGCGACGAGGGATGGACCTCCGTGCCGGCTCCGTGGACCTGGTGGGCGCGGTGGGCATCGAGACGATCGAGCAGGGCGCGTTTCAGGGGCGTAGCCCCCTCCTGCGCGAGCTCGTTCACCTCGTGCATACGCACCTGCTCACCGATGCCCAGCGTCGGCGCGTGCTGGAGCTGTACCGCGTCGCCGTACAGGAGGGCCGCACGCTCGACGCGGAGTCCAGGGCGAACGAGCGGGAGTTCCTCGCCCGCGCAATCGAGGCTTACCTCGCTCCCGAACCCGTTCATCCACTCAGCGGGAAGGGGGGAGACTCGCGCGAAGAGCTCCAGCAGAAGGACCCGGAGGCGTATGCCTTCGTGGAGGGACTGGTCGCGGAGATGACGCGCGCGATGGAGGGCGACCCGGCCGCGCTGGCGTCGAATCGGGCTCAGCTCTACGTGGAGCTCGCCCGGCGCGCGTTGCGCGGAACGGATGGTCACGCGGACCCGGGTCGCGCCGCCGCGCTGCTGGATAGTGCGCTGGTGCACGACCCGGGATATCTGCCGGCGATGGTTGCCTACGCCGCGGTCGAGGGAGTGAGGCTCGGGCCGGCGAGCGCCGAGATCTGGCTGAGGAACGCGGAGGGCATCGATCCGGAGTATGCGCCGATCCACGTGCTGCGCTCGCGTCTGCTGGCCCGGAGCGAGCTCTCCCTGCCGGGGACGCTCGATACCCGGATCGCGCACCTGGAACGGGCCGCGACGGTCGAGCGTGAGCCGTGGCTGCGCGGCCAGATCGTGCGTGAGCTCTGGCGGCTGTACGAATCGTCGGGCCTGCTGGCCGAGGCCATCGCCACCGCGGAGGAATTTGCCCGATCCGCATCCACGGAGACCCCTCCCCTCCGGGCGCTGCGAGAAGCCGCGACCGCCGACGTCATGCGGATGCGCCTGCGGGCGGGCTATACCGAAGAGCCGCTCACCTACTTTCGACAGCGGGTGAGTGAGGAGCCACACGACCTGGATTCACGCCGGTGGTATGCGGTGGCGCTGCGCGCTGCCGGCCAACCCGAAGAGGCGCTGAAGATCCTGGCCGACGCCCACGAGCTGCTCACGGCGGCGGGAGTGGCCGACCCGCGGATCTCCGTACCTCTGGCCGAGCTTCGATTGGCGGAGGGGGACAGTGCCGGCGCGTTCGCCCTGCTCGAGCCGATTCTGGAGCCGGATGTGCCGCGGGACACCGTGGTCGACGGTTCTCTGGTTCGGTTGCTGGTCTCGTTGGGGCAGCGGACCGAGGCGCAACGCCAGCTTGCGCTCCAACCGGAGGCGGTGGAGCGCGGTGAGCGAGCGGAGCTGGCGTTTACCCGCGGCTGGATCAGTGCCTGGCGGGGAGACGACGAGATGGCGGAGCGGCTTTACCGCGAGGCGCTCGAGCTCGACCCGTACCACCGGGAAGTGAGGGTGGCGCTCTACCGCCTGCTGCGAGCGCGGGGCCGCGACGCTGAGGCGACCGCTCTGGCGGAGCAGGCCTCAATGCTGCCCCTGCCCCTGGGGCCTGCCTTCCAGGCGGCGATCGCGAATTGAGCGGCAGCGATTTCGGGAGATTTCTTCAGTGGAGCCCCGCCTCGGCGAGCAGACCGGGGAAGGCGGACACCCCCGGGGCCTCTTCGAGCGCGTGCTGCCACAGGGTCGACGGCACCATGTAGCTCGTCCCCTTCTCGCGGGCGTGCAGGAGGCCGATCAGCAGGAAGGTGACTCCGTCGCCGCCTTCTCGCCGGGCGATGAAAACCGGACTGCCACTCTGTCCGTGCTCGACGGGCAGGCTCAGGATGAAGTCGTAGTGAACCGGCCCGAGCTCGTGGCGGCGGTTCAGCTCGACGATCTCTCCCGAATCGATCATCCGCCGACCGCCGTTGGGATAGCCGGTGGTAATGACCTGCATCCCCGCCTCGACCTCGGCCGGGTCGAAGCCGATGTGACCCCCGAAGACGGGCAGTTCCCGATCGGCGCCCACCGTCCGAAGCAGCGTCATGTCGCCCCGCACGTCGCGCGCGATCTCGATCAGCGGGATGTCTTCCGGGGAGTCCTCGCCGTCTTCGGACACCGCGATGAACGTTTGCTCCGGATCCCGCGGTACGGCCCGCGTGTTGTTCCGGTTCTCCTTCAGGAAATGCCCCTCCTGCACCACGTAGTTGGTGGGGTCGGCGACGTGGTGGTTGGTGAGCACCAGGTACTCGGTGCGGCCGTTCACCTCCGTCGTGCCGATGACGATTCCCGAGCCGTGCACCGAGAGGGGGCGCTTCACCACCGAACGCAGGCCGGAGGAGGGATCGGGCACCGTGAGCTCGACCCTGGCATCCGTACGCAGGCGCACCACGCTCGCGCTGATGGCCTCGTACGCCCGGCGGACCTCCGGCTCGAGCGGATCCACCACCGCGGCAGTCTGCGGCATCGCCTTCCCCGCCAGGGCAAACTGAGCGGCTGTCAGGGCGATGGCGACTGCAATTCCGTTCACGACGAGACTCCCGATAAAGGCGCCTGCTCGGTAGACTGCACTCCTGTGACGTAAGCCACCGGGGGTGCAAGGCCCGTGCCCCCCGCGCCACCCTCCAAGCGCTTGTAGCGACGTAGTTTGAGCGCTGCCAAGGGGAGTTGCCGCAGGAGCTTGCGCTCGCGGGGGCAGGGTGGCGCCGTATCTACCTTCGGCTGGTGGGTCCGGCCGCCCTGTGGAGCACCCGCGCCGGGTGTCGCTTGCTCCCCACGCGGGCTCGAAGGATATTCCGCCCGGGTAGCTGCACGTCCTCCAGAACGCACCGATGGCGCCCTTCCGTACGGACCATCCGACTCGCCCGCATTGCCTCGCTTCCGGAGGCGCTGGGCACGCAACCGCTTGCACGATCGCGTCGTGACCGGGGGATCCTCAGGCCGGGCTTGGTGGGAGGAGTACTTCGACGAGGATTTCCTGGCGGTCTACGGCGACCTGCTTTCACCCGAGGAATCCGCCGAGGAAGCCCTGGCCGCGGTCGAGGCGCTCGGCTTGAAGCCGCCCGCCACGATCCTCGATCTCGCCTGCGGCTGGGGGCGCCACTCACTCCCCCTGGCGGAGCTCGGATACACGGTCACCGGGCTCGATCGCTCGGCCACCCTGCTGGAGCGGGCGCACGCAGCCGCGCGGGAGCGGCGGCTTTCACCGGCGTACGTACGCGGTGACCTGCGTGCGCTCCCGTTCTCGGCCTCTTTTGACGCGGTACTCTGTTTCTTCTCCTCGCTGGGGTACTCAACCGACGAACACGATCTCGCGGCACTGCGCGAGGTCCGCCGGGTGCTGCGTCCGGGTGGACGATTGCTGATCGAGACGATGCACCGGGACCTCGTGGCCCGCGAGTTCGTGGAGCGGGACTGGTGGGAGGGCCCGGACGGCTTGCCGGTGCTGGTCGAGCGGGAGTTCGACGCAGTGGCAGGGGTGAGCCGCGAATGGCTGCGGTGGAAGGACGTCGAGAAATACCACGAGATTCGCGTCCGCGCCGCGTCCGAATGGGCTGGCCTGCTCGAGGCCGCAGGGTTCGAGCCGATTGCCTGGCTCGGCGGGTGGGACCTGACCCCCTTCGATCACACCTCCGAGCGCTTGATCGTGGTGGCGGCCCCCCGGTTGCAGTGAGGGGGTGCGACTTCCAGCCTCACTAGCACAGCGAACAACGATGTCGGAGCGGAAAATTCGGGTCCTGGTCGCCAAACCCGGTCTGGATGGTCACGATCGTGGTGCCAAGGTCATCGCGAGCGCACTGCGCGACGCGGGGATGGAGGTCATCTACACCGGCCTGCACCAGACCCCGGAGATGATCGTCAACGCCGCGATCCAGGAGGACGTCGACGTCGTGGCGATGTCCATTCTCTCGGGCGCGCACATGACGCTCTTCCCGCGGGTGAAGGAGCTGCTGGAGGCCGAGGGAGCGGGCCACATCCTGATCACGGGAGGGGGGATCATCCCCGAGGGGGACATGCGGCGGCTGCAGGAGATGGGGATCGGCCGCCTGTTCGGGCCGGGCACGCCGACCAGCGAGGCGGTGCGCTACATCCGCGAGTGGTTCGCGGAGCACGGACGGGATCGCGAGGCTGTCGGTCGGTGAGCGGAGCGGAGGAGTCGGGTTCCCGCCTGGAGGCCCGTTCGCGCGCGCTGCGCGAGCTCTCCGCGCGCCTGCGCGAGGGCGGCGGCCCGCAGCGCATCGCCCGTCAGCACGCCCAGGGGAAGCTGACCGCCCGCGAGCGCGTCTCCCTCCTGCTCGACCCGCGGAGCTATTTTCAGGAGATCGGGCTGCTGGTCGCGCACGACAGCTATGACGGACAGGCGCCGGCCGCGGGCGTGGTCACCGGGATCGGAACCGTCCACGGTGGACCGGTAGTGGTGGTGGCGAACGACGCGACCGTCAAGGCGGGCTCCTGGTGGCCGGAGACGATCACCAAGATGCTGCGGGCGCAGGAGATCGCCATGCGGTCCCGCGTGCCGATCGTCTACCTCGTCGACTCCGCCGGCGTGAACCTCCCCTACCAGGAGGGCGTCTTTCCCGGCCAGTACGGCGCCGCCCGGATCTTCTACTACAACTCGATCATGCGTCGGCGTCTGCGGGTGCCGCAGATCGCCGCCGTGATGGGGCCGTGCATCGCGGGCGGGGCGTACCTGCCCGCCCTCTCCGACGTGATCCTCATGGTCGAGGGGACCTCGTTCATGGGGCTGGGCGGCCCGAACCTGGTGAAGGGCGCCACCGGGCAGACCACCGACGCGGAGACCCTGGGCGGAGCGTACACGCACACCGCCATCTCCGGCGTGGCGCACTACCGCGTGCCCGACGACCGCGCCTGCCTCTCGCGCATCCGCGATCTCATCGCCGAGCTCCCGCGCCCGGAGTCGATCCAGGGCGGCGAAAGAGCTCGTCCCCCCACCCGGCCGATCGAAGATCTCGCCCGCATCCTGCCTGACGACCATCGCCAGCCCTACGAGGTGATGGACCTGCTGGCGTGCCTGCTCGACGAGGGCAGCTTCGACGAGTTCCAGGCCGACTTCGCCCCGGAGATCCTCTGCGCGACCGCGCGCCTCTGCGGGATCCAGGTCGGGCTTCTCGCCAATCGGCGCGGGATGCTGCGGGACGCTCGCGGAGGGCCGCCCAAGCTGGGAGGCATCATCTACCCGGAGAGCGCGGAGAAGGCGTCCTACTTCATCGAGACCATGGACCGCCACGGCACGCCGCTGCTCTTTCTGCAGGACGTCTCCGGGTTCATGGTCGGCACCGAGGCGGAGCACGCGGGGATCATCCGCTCCGGTGCGCGCTTCGTGGAGGCCATGGCCACCACCCGGGTGCCGAAGATCGTGCTCACCATCAACCACGCCTCCGGCGCGGGTTACTACGCGATGGCGGGGCAGGGCTTCGACCCCGATTTCATCTTCACCTGGCCGACGGGCCGGATGGGGGTGATGGAGGGCGACTCGGCGGTCATGGCCCTCTTCAGCGAGCGCCTGGACGCCCTGCGCCGCGAGGGCAAAGAGGCCGACCCCGAGTTGCGCGCCCGCATGGAAGAGGTCCGCGCCGACTACGAGCGCCAGCTCGACGCCCTCTACGCCGGAGCCCGCGGCTGGGTCGACGCGGTGCTGCTGCCCGAAGAGACGCGCCCCGCGCTGGAGCTGGCGCTGCGCACCGCGCTAGCCAGGGGGCGGGGTCCAAATGCGGGGGGTGGGGGTGGTAATTACGAATTACGAATTACGAATTACGAATGATGGCCGGCAGCCGGCGCCGCGCATATGCGAGACTCCGTCCCGTCGGTATTTTGCGGCTGGGGATCACGACGATGATACACCTGACGCGCTTCGTAATCCGTAATTCGTAATTCGTAATTCGTATATCCGCCCCGCGCCCATATGCGTACAACTCCATTGCGTATCGCCTCCGCCCAGGGTTTCTGGGGCGATCAGCTCGACGCGCCGCGGCAGCAGGTGGAGGGTGGGCCGATCGACTACCTCATGCTGGATTACCTGGCGGAGGTGACCATGTCGATCCTGCAGAAGCAGCGGGCGCGGGATGCGTCGGCGGGGTACGCGCGGGACTTCGTGCCGCTGATCGAGGAGATCCTGCCGGCGCTGGTGGAGCAGGGGATCCGGGTGGTGGTGAACGCGGGCGGGGTGAATCCCGAGGGGTGCCGCGACGCGGTGCTGGAGCGCGTGCGTGCGGCCAGGTATTCGGGGCGGCTGCGTGTGGGCGTGGTGACGGGGGACGACCTGCTGCCGCGCCTCGAGGAGTTGATCGAGCGGGGGCACCCGCTCGCGAACATGGAGACCGGGCAGCCGCTGAGCGAGGTGCTCGACCGGGTGCAGAGTGCCAACGCCTACATCGGGGCGGGGCCGATCGTCGACGCGCTGCGGCAGGGGGCGCGGGTGGTGATCACCGGTCGCTCGACCGACACCGCGCTGACCTACGCCCCGATGATTCACGAGTTCGGCTGGAGCCCCACCGATTACGACCGCATCGCCGCCGGCATCGTCGCCGGACACATCAACGAGTGCGGGGCGCAGGCCTCCGGGGGCAACTGCTTGATCGATTGGGAGACGATCCCGGACCTGGCGCGGGTCGGCTACCCGATCATCGAGGCGCAGCCGGACGGCGTGTTCGTGGTCACCAAACACGAGGGGACCGGGGGGCGCATCAACGCGGCGGTGGTGAAGGAGCAGCTCGTCTACGAGATGGGCGATCCGCGCAGCTACATCACCCCGGACGCCGTGGCCGACTTCACCACGATTCAACTGGAAGATCTGGGGAAGGATCGCGTGCGCGTGAGTGGCGTTCGGGGCGGCCCACCCCCCGACAGCCTGAAGGTGAGCATCGCCTACTCGGCCGGCTACAAGGCGGTGGGGACGCTGGTGTACGCCTGGCCCGACGCGGTCGCCAAGGCCCAGGCCGCCGACCGCGTGCTGCGCGAGCGGCTCGACCGGCTCGGCCTGCGCTTCGACGAGATCCTGACCGAGTACGTGGGATGGAACGCCACGCACGGCCCGCTGGCGGGCGACCCGCCCCCGGACCTCCCCGAGGTGACCGTGCGCTGGGCCGTGCGAGCCCAGGATCCCGCCCCCGTAGAGCGCTTCACCAAGGAGATCGCCCCCCTGGTGCTCGCCGGCCCGCCCTCCGTCACCGGCTTCGCCGGCGGCCGCCCCCGCGTCCAGGAAGTCGTCGCCTACTGGCCCGCGCTGATCCCGCGCGCCGAGGTCGAGGGGCGGGTGAGGGTCGAGGTGGTCACGGCGTGAGATGCCGGCGGAATCGGGAGTGTGGAATTACGAATTACGAATTACTGGTTCGAGGGCGTCAACCGACGTCCTGCAATTGACGAGGATGCGATGCGGAGGTACTCATCCGACCCGCTCGCGGGCCGGCTTGCAGCTGTACGATCCGCGCCCGTTAGCTCGCGCGCGTCGTTCGTAATTCGTAATTCGTAATTCGTAATTCGTAATTCGTAATTCGTAATTCGTAATTCCCCGCTCCCTTACCGATGCGTATCACGTTCTTGGGCACCGCCGCCGCCCGGCCGACGGTGGGTCGGAATGTCAGCTCGCTCACCGTACAGCGGGAGGGGGAGTTGCTGATGTTCGATTGCGGCGAGGGGACCCAGCGCCAGATGATGCGCTTCGGCACCGGCTTCGCGCTGGACGACATCTTCTTCAGCCACCTGCACGCGGATCACTTCCTGGGGGTGATCGGGCTGCTGCGCACGCTGGGGCTGCAGGGGAGGGAGGAGCCGATGCGCCTGTGGACGCCGCGGGGCACCGAGGAGATCCTGCGGACGGCGGTGGACCTGGGCGTGGAGCGGGTGGGCTTCGAGGTGGCCATCATCGGGGTGGAGCCGGGAGAGGCGATCGACCGGGGCGCATACGAGATCGTTCCCTTCCGCTCGACGCACGGGCCGCGCTGTGTGGGTTATGCGATCCGCGAGCGCCCGCGCCTGGGCCGCTTCGACCCGGTGCGTGCGCGCGAGCTGGGGGTTCCGGAGGGGCCGCTCTGGGGGAAGCTCCACCGCGGCGAGGCGGTCGAGGTCGACGGCCGGCGCATCGACCCAAGCGAAGTCGTGGGAGCGCCCCGCCCGGGGCGCCTCGTCGTTTATACCGGCGACACCCGCCCCTCCCGCTACACCGTCGAGGCTGCCGAAGAGGCAGATCTCCTCATCCACGAAGCCACCTTCGGCGCGGACGAAGCGGAGCGGGCGCGCAGCACCGGACACTCCACCGCCCGCGAGGCCGCACGCATCGCGCGGGAGGCGCGGGTTCGCCGGCTCGTGCTCACCCATTTCTCGCCCCGCTACGCCGACGATCCTCGCGCCCTCGAGCGCGAAGCGCGGGCGGTGTTCCCGGAAGTCACAGCGGCGTACGACGGAATGGTGGTGGAGGTGCCTTTTCGGGACGGCTGAGATTCCGGTTGGGGGGTCGGGGGGGAGCCAGGAGTCAGAAGCCAGAAGCTAGAAGTTAGAAGCTAGAAGGGTGGCGGAGCGAGGCTCCCGGGATCGGGATACGACACGGAGAAAGAAACACGGAGGACGCAGAGGTAAGTCCCTGAACAACCCCCGATTTCTTCTGGAAACGCTATACAACCGGGGGATTTGGGGGAATCGGGTTTCCTCCGTGCCCTCCGTGATTACCTCCGTGTCCTCCGTGTTTCCATCTCTGGGAAGCTGGAAGCCGAAGCGCGGGTTGTTCCCTCCTGTCGCTGCGGCAAATTGGCGCGGCCGCGGCAGCCCGCCGGGTCGGGATCTCTGCCTTTTTGGCGCTCTGGAAACGGCACATCTCCTGCACAGAAACGGGCCGTCTTGCGGGGGTTGACGCCACCCGGCGCCCCCGTATCTTACCAGGCCGTGTTAGCACTCGCTCGTGATGAGTGCTAACAGCGTACGTTTCAACCATCATTCACGGAGGGGCATATCGTATGGCCACCGCGACCGATCTGAAGGTCAAGCCGCTGGCGGACCGCGTCGTCGTCAAGCCTCTGGAGGAAGCCGAGCAGATGCGTGGCGGCCTCTACATTCCCGACACGGCCAAGGAGAAGCCGCAGCAGGGCGAGATCGTCGCCGTCGGGCCGGGCAAGATGACCGACGATGGGAAGCGGATCGAGATGGAGCTGAAGGTCGGCGACCGGGTCCTGTACGGGAAGTACAGCGGCACGGAGGTCACCCTCGACGACACCCAGTACCTGATCCTGCGCGAGGCGGACGTCCTCGCCGTGATCGGCTGATTCGCTTCTCCCCAATCTACCGGTAGAGGAGGCAATTCATGGCTGCGAAGGAGCTTGTGTTCAGCGCCGACGCCCGGGCTTCGCTCAAGAAGGGCGTCGACAAGCTGGCAGAGGCAGTGAAGGTCACGCTGGGCCCCAAGGGTCGGAATGTGGTCATCGACCGGAAGTTCGGCTCCCCGCTCATCACCAAGGACGGCGTCACCGTCGCCAAGGAGGTGGAGCTCGAGGATCCGATCGAGAACATGGGCGCGCAGATGGTGAAGGAGGTCGCGACCAAGACCAGCGACCTGGCCGGTGACGGCACCACCACCGCGACCGTGCTCGCCCAGGCCATCTTCCGTGAGGGTCTGAAGAACGTCACTGCCGGCGCCAACCCGATGTCGCTGAAGCGGGGCATCGACAAGGCTGTCGACAAGGTGGTCGACTACCTCCAGGGCATGTCGGTCTCGACCGCCGGCAAGAAGGAGATCGCCCAGGTCGGTACCATCTCCGCGAACAACGACGAGGAGATCGGCAACCTCATCGCCGACGCGATGGAGAAGGTCGGCAAGGACGGCGTGATCACGGTCGAGGAGGCCAAGGGGATCGAGACCACCCTCGAGACCGTGGACGGCATGCAGTTCGACCGCGGGTACACTTCGGCTTACTTCGTCACCGATCCGGATCGGATGGAGGCGGTCCTCGAGGATGCCCTCGTCCTGATCCACGACAAGAAGATCTCGGCGATGAAGGACCTTCTCCCGGTGCTGGAGAAGGTGGCGCAGCAGGGCCGTCCGCTCCTGATCATCGCGGAGGACATCGAGGGTGAGGCGCAGGCCACCCTGGTGGTGAACAAGCTGCGTGGCACCCTGAAGGTGGTGGCGGTGAAGGCGCCGGGCTTCGGCGATCGTCGTAAGGCGATGCTGCAGGACATCGCGGTCCTGACCGGTGGCCAGGTGATCTCCGAGGAGCTCGGCTTCAAGCTGGAGAACGCCGTCCTCAGCGACCTCGGTAAGGCGAAGCGGATCGTCGTCGACAAGGACAACACCACCATCATCGACGGCGGCGGCAACCCCGAGGCGATCCAGGGCCGGATCAAGGAGATCCGCGCGGCCATCGAGAAGTCGACCAGCGACTACGACCGCGAGAAGCTGCAGGAGCGGCTCGCCAAGCTTGCCGGCGGCGTGGCGGTGATCAACGTGGGCGCCGCGACCGAGACCGAGATGAAGGAGAAGAAGGCTCGGGTCGAGGACGCGCTGCACGCGACCCGCGCCGCGGTGGAGGAGGGCATCGTGCCGGGCGGCGGCGTGGCGCTGCTGCGGGCGCAGTCGGCGCTGAAGGACTTCCGCCTCGAGGACGAGGACGAGAACATCGGTGTGCGCATCGTGGAGCGCGCGCTCGAGGAGCCGATCCGGCAGATCGTGCAGAACGCCGGTCTGGAGGGCTCCATCGTGGTCGAGAAGGTGCGCAGCAACGAGACTGCCGCCTTCGGCTTCAATGCCCGCACTGAGACGTACGAGAACCTGGTCGACGCCGGCGTCATCGACCCGACCAAGGTGACCCGTACGGCGCTCCAGAACGCCGCCTCCATCGCCGGGCTGCTGCTGACCACCGAGACCGTGGTGGTCGAGAAGCCCGAGAAGGAGAAGGCGCCGCCGATGCCGGGTGGCGGCGGCATGGACATGTACTGATCGCCGCAACACCCTTCGTGGGAAGAATGGGGCCCGGCTCGAGTGATCGAGCCGGGCCTTTTCGTTGTTGAATTGGGGGCGCCCGCCCCGCGAGACTGGCGGGTCGGCGGATGATGCGCAATGATACGGACCGGTCCGCCAACGTGACCTGGATATTGCCCGCGAGGCCGTCCCTTGTGGGCGCCCGCACGCCGGCAACAGGGGCGGGTTCGTTTGGCGCCGCGCCCCGGCGATGCCCCCCGCGAATGCCTGGGTTTCGCGCCCCGTGAGTCCGGTTGCGGTAACGCCTCGCCTGGTGGCGCCTGCGGGGGATGTGCCTCCGAAATGTCTGGGATCCCTCGCTATTTCCCGTAGGGGCGCCCCTACGGGCGATTACCAGACCTATTCACGCTCCTGACCCCTATGCGCCGATCAGCCGCTCCCCTAGCGCTATCCCTGCTCCTCTCGCTGGCGCTCGCCGCTCCCGCCCGCGCCCAGCAGCAAGACACCCTCACCCCCGTCGTCCCCCTCAAGGGCACCCTCGAGCGCATCACCGTGCACGGCAAATCCCTGGAGGGTAACCTCGCGGGCGACTCCCCCGACCGGCCGGTCACCGTGTACCTGCCGCCGAGCTACCAGAGCTCTCCCCAGCGGCGCTATCCCGTCGTCTACCTCCTGCACGGGTTCACCGACAACGACCTGCAGTGGATGGGGTGGCGCGAGCACTTCGTGAACGTGCCCGCGGCCATGGAGCGCGCCCTCGAGGCGGGCACGGCGGGGGAGATGATCCTGGTGATGCCGAACGCCTTCACCGCCTTCGAGGGGAGCTTCTACGGCAGCTCGGTCAACACCGGCGATTGGGAGACCTACGTGGCGGGGGAGCTGGTGGCCTACATCGACAGCCACTACCGCACGCTCGCGCAACGCGAGAGCCGGGGGCTGGCCGGTCACTCCATGGGCGGATACGGCACGCTGCGCATCGGCATGAAGCGCCCCGACGTGTTCTCAGCCATCTACGCGATGAGCCCGTGCTGCCTGGCACCGAATCTCAATGCCGGCGGGGGACCCAACGCCGCGCAGCTCGAGCAGATCCGCAGCGTGGAGCAGGTCCATCAGGCGAGCTTCTTCGTGAAGGCAGTGTTCGCGAGCGCCGCCGCCTGGTCGCCGGATCCCAACAAGCCCCCGCTGTACCTCGACCTTCCCACCGAGAACGGGGAGGTGCAGCCGGATGTCGTCGCCCGCTGGGTGGCCAACGCGCCGCTGGCCACAGTCCACCAGTACGTGCCGGAGCTTCGCTCCCTTAGCGCCATCGCGCTGGACGCCGGGGCGCAGGACCGCGGCATCGCCGAGACGACGCGGCAGTTCTCCGAGGTGCTGACCGAGTACGGAATCGAGCACTTCGTGGAGATCTACGACCCCGGCGATCACATCAACCGCGTCGACGAGCGGGTGGAGGAGCACGTGCTCCCGTTCTTCACCCGGCATCTGGAGGGCGCTCGGTGACCCTTGCCGGGCGGGCCGTGCGCTGACACTATATAGGAGCCTTCCTCTGCTACGGCCTCAGACCACCCTGCCTCCCTGACGCCACATGCACACTACCCTGTACGGCGGTGCGCCAGCCCATCCCACGACGCTGATCGAGCGCCTCAACACCGTGGGGCATGAGCGCGGTCTCCAGATCTTCATGGCCATCGTGCTCGCCCACTGGGCGGAGCATCTCGCCCAGGCGTTCCAGATCTACGTGCTGGGCTGGCCGCGTCCTCAAGCCGGTGGCGTGCTGGGTCTGTTCTTCCCCTGGTTGGTCAGCTCGGAAGTGCTCCACTACGGCTATGCCCTGGTCATGCTGATCGGCATCTGGGTGCTCCGCTCGGGTTTCGTGGGCCGTGCCCGCACCTGGTGGATGATCTCCTTCGGCATCCAGTTCTGGCACCACATCGAGCACGCGCTTCTGCAGGGCCAGGCACTGATCGGGGAGAACCTCTTCAACTCGCCCGTCCCGATCAGCATCGCGCAGCTCTTCATCCCGCGCGTGGAGCTCCACCTCATCTACAACACGCTGGTCTTCATCCCGATGGTCATCGGGGTCTATTACCATATGTTCCCGGCCGCGGAGGAGGCATCGCGGATGCGCTGCACCTGCGCGGTTCACCCGCACGTCGTACCCGCCTGACCACAGTGGTGAGTGTACAGGAACCGGCCTCCGGGGCACGTCCCGGGGGCCGGTTCGACCTGCTTCGCATCCCCGCCCTGGGGCGGTTTCTACGCTGGCGGTTCGCCCGGCCGGTGTTGCAGGCGATCCTCCTCGTGGCGGCCGCCGCCATCGTCTTGCACGGGTTCTTCGGCCCCCGCCTGGCGCCCCAGAACCTGGCAACGCTGCTGACCTGGATCCACTACCGTGGCATCCTGGTGCTGGTGCTGGTGGCCGCCGGCAACCTGTTCTGCATGGGCTGCCCCTTCATGCTCCCGCGCAATCTGGCGCGGCGCTTCTTCAAGCCGGTCCTCAACTGGCCGCGCTGGCTGCGGAACAAGTGGCTGGCCATCGCCCTCTTCGTGGCCATCCTGTTCGCGTACGAGCGATACGCTCTTTGGGGTGCCCCGCGCTGGACCGCCGCGCTGATCCTCGCCTACTTCGTCGCCGCGCTGCTCATCGACGGGCTCTTCCGCAACGCTTCCTTCTGCAAGTACGTCTGCCCGCTCGGGCAGTACAACTTTACCGCGTCGATGGTGTCGCCGCTGGAGGTCGCCGTGGCGGATCCCGACGTCTGCGCGACCTGCACCACGCACGACTGCATCCGGGGGCGCCGGGACCCCGCCGGTGAGATCGTTCAACGGGGGTGTGAGCTGGCGCTCTTCCAGCCGCTCAAGGTCGGCAACACGGACTGCACCTTCTGCCTGGACTGCGTGCACGCCTGTCCGTACGACAACGTCGCGATCACCACGCGCCTCCCCGGGTCGGAGCTGTGGAACGACCAGCGCCGCTCCGGCGTCGGACGGCTCTCCCAAAGAAAGGATCTCGCCGCGCTCGCCCTGCTCTTCGTCTTCGGGGGATTGATCAATGCCTTTGCGATGGTGCATCCCGCCCACGCGCTGCAGGCGTGGCTGGGGGGCATCTTCCGCCTGAGCTCGGAGTCCGCGACCCTGGGCCTCCTGTTCCTGGTGATGCTCGTTCTGGCCCCCGCGCTTCTGCTCGCTTCCGCCGCCGGGATGACGCGCGCCGCCACCCGCGCCAGTGAACCGATCCTATCCGTGATCACCCGTTTCGCGTATGCCCTGATTCCCATGGGCCTGGGGGTCTGGCTGGCGCACTACGCCTTCCACCTGCTCACCGGCCTCTGGACGGTGGTCCCCGTGACCCAGCAGGCGCTCCGTGACCTGGGCCTCACCTGGGTCGGCGAGCCGCACTGGATGCTGACCGGCCTTCCCGAGGAGTACGTCGCGCCGCTGGAGATCGGCTTCCTCGCGCTCGGCTGGGTGGCCTCGCTGGTGGTCGCTTTCCGCATCGCCGAGCGCGATCATCCCGCGCGGCCGGCGCCAGCGTTCCTGCCCTGGGCGGCGGTGGCGACGGTGGTTCTGGCGGCTGCAGTCTGGACGATGGGGCAGCCGATGGCGATGCGTGGCTCGATGATGGGGATGTGAGGTGACGAGGTCCGCCCGGAGATCGTTCTCGGCTCTGTTGCTCGGGCTGGCGCTGTTGCTCTCGCCGCGTCCGGTTCTCGCCCATGAGGGACCGCCGTTCCCCATCATCGTGGACGAGCGGGTGGGCCCTTACGTGGTTTCGGTCTGGACCGACCCGGACATCGGCATCGCGACCTTCTTTGTGGTCCTGGAGCCGGCGCACGGCGACGAATTGCCGCCGGGTACGGTGGTGCGGATCGGGGTGCAGCCGGTATCGGGCAGGCTTCCCGAGAAGGTCTATGACGCGGAACCCCAGCCGGTGCGCTACGGGGAGAGGCACTACGCCGAGGTCGAATTCGATCGGGGGGAGATGTGGCGCGTGCGGGTCCGGCTGGACGGCCCGGGCGGCGATTCGGAGCTGTTCACCGAGGTCGAAGCGACCCCCGACGGGACCATCGGACCGATCGGGCTGGTGATCTACGCTCTCCCCTTCGTCGCCATCGGCTTCATCTGGCTCAAGGCGGTCCTGCGGCGGAGGCAGGCTTAAAGCCGGTCTTTATGTTTGCGTCCGAGGCTGGTAGTTTCCTGCCCCTGACGGCAGGACCTACCAGGAGCTCGAGATGACGCAGACGGTCGATACCACGCAGCGAATCCGCATTACCCTTCCCGACGGCTCGCAACGCGAAGTACCCCGCGGAACGACGGTTCTCGAGCTGGCGGAATCGATCGGCCCGCGTCTGGCGAAGGCGGCCATCGCCGGAAAGGTCGATGGCCAGGTCGTCGACCTCTCCCGTCCCATCGAGGCCGATGCCCGGGTCGAGATCCTGACCGAGAAGAGCCCCGAGGCGCTGGACGTACTGCGTCACTCCGCGGCGCACGTGCTGGCCACGGCGGTGCGCCAGGTGCGCCCCGACGCCAAGATCGGGTTCGGGCCGCCCATCGAGGACGGCTTCTACTACGACTTCGAGGTCGACCACCCCTTCACCGAAGAGGAGCTCGCGGAGATCGAGCGCCGCATGGCGGAGGTATCCGCCGCGTCACAGCCGTTCGAGCGGCGAGTCGTGTCGGCCGAGGAAGCCCGTCAGCTCTTCGCGGACGACCCCCTGAAGCTCGAGCGCCTGGAAGAGTTCGGGGAGGACGAGGTCATCACCGTCTACCGCAACGGACCCTTCCTCGACCTCTGCCGTGGACCGCACGTACCGGAAACGGGGCGCATCCGGCACTTCAAGCTGCTGAATACGGCGTCTGCCTACTGGCGAGGGGATTCCCGTCGGCAGACGCTGCAGCGCATCTACGGAACGGCCTGGTTCACCCAGAAGGATCTCGAGGACTACCTGCATCGGTTGGAGGAGGCGAAGAAGCGTGACCATCGCCGCCTCGGCCGCGAGCTCGACCTCTTCCTCTTCCATCCCTACTCGCCCGGCGCGGCATTCTGGACGCACCGCGGCACCATCGTCTACGACGCCCTGGTGGGGTGGATGCGCGAGGTGCTGCTGGCGAACGATTACCAGTTGGTGAAGACACCCCTGCTGTACAACAAGGGGCTCTGGGAGATCTCCGGGCACTGGGGCAAGTACCGGGAGAACATGTTCCTCGTGCTGGACAACGAGACCGAGGAACACGACTTCGGCCTCAAGCCGATGAACTGCCCCTCGCACCACCTGCTCTACGCCACCCGGAAGCACTCCTACCGCGAGCTGCCGATCCGCTACGCCACGCAGGACGTGCTGCACCGCAACGAGGTCTCCGGTGCGCTGAGCGGCCTCACGCGCGTAAGGCAGTTCCAGCAGGACGACGCGCACATCTACCTGGCCGAGAACCAGATCGCCGACGAGGTGAAGCGGCTGGTCGCGCTGCTGGATTCGTTCTACGACAAGCTCGGGCTCACCTACACGGCGAAGTTCGCGACGCGGCCCGAGGTGCGGATCGGCGACGACGCCACCTGGGACCGCGCCGAGGCGGCCCTCCGGCACGCGCTGGAGGCGACCGGCCTCCCCTACGAGCTGAAGGAAGGCGACGGCGCCTTCTACGGCCCCAAGATCGACTTCGACGTCTCCGATTCCATCGGGCGGAAGTGGCAGCTCGGGACGATCCAGCTGGATTACCAGAACGCCGAGCGCTTCGACCTCACCTATACGGGAGAGGACAACCACGAACACCGGCCGGTGATCATCCACCGGGCGATCTTCGGCTCCTTCGAGCGGTTCATCGCCATCCTGGTGGAGCATTTCGCGGGTGCGTTCCCGCTCTGGCTCGCGCCGGTGCAGGTGCTGGTCCTCCCCATCTCGGACGATCAGCTCCCCAGTGCGCGGGAGCTGGAGGCGCAGCTGCGGGCCGCCGGGATCCGGGCCGAGGTCGACGCCAGGAGCGAGACGCTCAACTACAAGATCCGCGAGGCGGAGACGCAGAAGGTGCCGTACATGGGGGTGGTCGGTGGACGGGAAGCGGAGGCGGGCACGGTGGCGGTCCGCGTGCGCGGTGCCGGGCGAAAGCAGGTCATCCTCCCGCGCGACCGCTTCGTGGAGCAGCTCGCCGCGCAGATCGCGTCGAAGACGCTCGACCTCGGTGTCGAGTAGGGATGCACGCCCGTCGATGATTGGTGAGATCGTTTCCTGAAGGGCCGTGACGGAGCAACACGACGCCGACGGCGCAGGATGCGCCGTCGGTCCGTCGACCGCTCCGACACGGCCCTTGCCGTTCAGCCATCTGCCGCCCCAGCCAGCCTCGTAAGCGCCCGCCAGGGCATCTTTTGAGTACGTTGTTGCCGAACCAAACGCTCGCGGAGCCGTCCGCTCCCGCAGGGGAGTCGACCTCCACTTTCTGTCCCCCGGGGACTCGACGTCCCCTCCTCCTCCACCCGGGAAGCAGTGCTATGAGCAGATCTCGTGTGCTACGAGCACTGGTCGTGATGGCCACTGCAGGTGGCCTCATGGCGATCGGCCAGGTCGCAGAGGCCAGCCCCAGCCTGACCGCTCATCGCTGGATGCGGCAGGTGCCAGCGCAGCAGTCGCAGGGAACGATCAGCGGAATCGTCACCGATTCCACGAGCGGCGCGCCGCTCGCGAACGCGAGCGTGCAGGTAGTCGGAACCGATCAGGTAGCCGTCACGGACAATGCCGGCCGCTTTCTCATCTCCAACGTTCCCGCGGGAACCCAGACGGTACGCGTCGGGCTCATCGGGTACCAGCAGGTCGAGCGGCAGGTCGAGGTGACCAGCGGCGCCACCGTGGAGGCGAATTTCACGCTCGCGCCCGCGGCCGTCGCACTGGAAGAGCTCGTCGCCGTGGCGTATGGCACGCAGCGGCGCGGCGACCTCACCAGCGCGGTTACCGCCGTGGGTGGCGAGGAGCTGGCCGAGCGGCCCGCGCGCAACATCCAGTCGGCGCTGCAGGGACGGGCGCCCGGCGTGACCGTCTGGGACCAGGGCGGTGAGCCCGGCGCGGCCGACATGTACTTCCGCATCCGCGGCACCACGACGCTGGGCAATAATGCCCCTCTCGTGATCGTCGACGGCATCGAGCAGAACTGGTCATACATCAATCCCAATGAGATCGAGAGCATCTCGATCCTCAAAGACGCGGCTTCCACCGCGATCTACGGCTCGCGGGGGGCGAACGGCATCGTCCTCATCACCACCAAGCGCGGGCGTGAAGGTGATTTCCGCGTGAGCTACAACACCTCCTTCGATTTCCAGAATCTGGCCACGGTCCCGGAGCACATGGAGACCGAGGAGTACCTCCGCCTGCAGAACATCGCCTACCAGAACCGCGGCAGCGAGCCGCCCTATTCGGAGGAGGAGATCGCCCTCTACCTCAGCGGCGAAGATCGCCTCCGTTATCCGCTGCCGAATACCTGGTTCGAGACGGTGATCCAGGACAACGCTCCGATGCAGAACCACTCGCTGACTGTTTCCGGCGGGACGGAGCGCCTGACCTCGCTGGTGGGACTGAACTACTTCGACCAGCAGGGGATCTATCCGAACCGGGATGCACAACGGTACAGCCTGAGGCTGAACAACGACCTGCGGCTCAACGACCGCCTGAGCCTCGGCGCCGATCTGAACGTGCGCCGCAACCTGCGCCGTACCACCAACTTCGGCAGCCTGTACCACCGGATGATGCACGGGTCGCAGTTCGCGGTACCTCGCTTTCCGGATGGGACTTACGGGCTCAGCGCCCAGGGACACAATCCGCTGCTGTACTCCGACCCGGACTACTACGGTCGGACCAAGTGGCAGATCGACTACAACGTCCTGAACCTCACCGGCGACTGGGAGATCCTTCCCGGCCTCAGTCTGCAGAGCCAGTTCGGGATCGAGGCGGAGAAGCTCTCGCGCCTGCAGAACAACCCCACCTTCGAGGTTCGCGACTACTGGAACCCGTCGGTGATTCTCAAGCAGAACAACGTCAACACGCTGGAGGAGCAGCGGCAGGAATCGCTGCAGACGACCTGGAACACCACACTCACCTGGCGTACGGAGTTCGGCGACCACGGGCTGACCCTGCTCGGCGGGTATAGCGAGATCGCCTTCGACGGCAACAACCTGACGGCCGGGGGCCGCAACTTCTACAACAACGACATCCGCGCGCTGGGCCAGAGCGATCCGGAGAACCGGGATCTGGGCAGCTCCTACACCGACTGGGGGCTGCGCTCCTTCTTCGGCCGCCTGAACTACGCCTACGCCGACCGCTACCTCATCGAGGCGAACATGCGGTACGACGGCTCCAGCCGCTTCCCGCCGGGCGATCGCTACACCTTCTTCCCCTCGCTCTCGCTGGGTTGGCGCGTGTCTGACGAGCCGTTCTGGGAGCCGCTCAGCGCCACCATCAATGAGTTCAAGCCGCGCGTCTCCTGGGGCCGTGCGGGCAATCAGAACGTCGGCCTCTACAGCTATTTCGACCGACTGGCGGTGGGGAACGACTACGTGTTCAACGGCACGCCGGTGACCGGAGTGCGGCAGAACTCGATGACCTCCACCGATCTCACCTGGGAGACGACCACGCAGACCAACATCGGCCTCGACGCAGCCCTCTTCGACAACCGGCTGGAGGTGACCTTCGACTGGTTCGACAAGACCACCGAGGGAATTCTGCTGAACCTGCCGGTACCGGGGGTCCTCGGGTTGAACCCAGCCCCCACCAACGCGGGCAGCGTCAAGAACGTCGGTTGGGAGCTGGCGCTACAGCACCGGGGGGCGTGGCGGGAGGTCGATTACGGCGTCTCGCTCAACGTCTCCGACGTGAAGAACGAGATCGTCGACCTCGCCGGCACCGGACCGTACTTCAGCGGGGAGAAGAACTGGTTCGTTCGCCAGGAGGGATATCCGATCGATGCCCTCTGGGGCTACCGCACGGACGGCTACTACACCCAGGAGGACCTCGATGCGGGCTATCCGACCTGGGCGGCGGACGCGGCCCCGGGTGACATCAAGTACGTCGACCTCAATGAGGATGGGGTGATCGGGCCGGACGATCGGACCGTGCTGGGCTCCACGCAGCCGCGCTACACCTACGGTGCGGCGCTGGACCTCGGCTGGCGGAACTGGGACCTCAACCTCCACGCCCAGGGAGTCGGCAAGCAGGACATGGCCATCATGGGCGCGTATGTCGAGAACGGGAGCTGGGAGGGCTTCGCGTTGAAGATCGGCGAGGACTACTGGACTCCCGAGGATCCCGATGCGCGCTTCCCCCGTCCGCAGAAGCAGACCCAGAAGAATACCGAGCCGTCGGATCACTGGGTGATCGACGCCTCCTATTTCCGGCTCAAGAACGTGCAGCTCGGCTACACCTTGCCGCAGTCGCTCACCGATCGCGCAGGTCTGCGGCGCATGCGCCTCTATGTGGGCGGGACCAATCTCTTCACCAGATCGGACCTCACGGAGTGGGGCACGGACGCGGAGACCGTCACTGGTCGGACCGACTACTACCAGCCGGTGAAGACCTACACGATCGGGCTGAACGTAGACCTGTGAGGAGAGCGATGAATCTCAAGCTGCACAGATTTCCGGCGCTCGCGCTGGTCGCCGTGCTGGCGGCCTGCCAGGGCGACCTGCTGGATAGTCGGCCGACCGACTCCCTGAACGACGCGATCTTCTGGCAGTCGGAGAGGGACGCGGTGAACGCGGTGAACGCGCTCTACCCGTTTCTCCCCGGCCAGGGAGAGATGCAGTGGGACATGATGTCCGACATCGGCCACACCACCAACACCGCTGCCCAGACCGCCAGCGTGGAGCGCGGTACCCACAACGCGGAGATGGGGTTGATCGGCAACACCTGGGACAACGCCTACCAGGGGATCCGGGCGGCCAACTACTTCCTGGAGAACCTGCCGCGGGTGCTGGAGAACGACCCCTCGATGAGCACCGAGCTGGCCGCGCGGCTGGAGGCCGAGGCCCGCTTCATCCGGGCGTTCCTGTATGCGCGGCTGGTGATGTTGTACGGGGACGTACCGCTCGTGACCCACACGCTGACGCTGGAGGAGAGCAAGCAGGTTACGAGGGCACCGGCGGACGAGGTGTGGGACTACATCTCGAGCGAGCTCCAGGAGGTCGCCGAGGTGCTGCCCGAGAGCTATCCGAGCAGCGACATCGGCAGGATCACGAGGGGTGCCGCCCATGCGATGCGCGCCCGCGCCATGCTCTACGCCGGTCGCTGGCAGGAGGCCGCGGAAGCGGCGAAGGCCGTGATGGACATGGGGGTCTACTCCCTCCATCCCTCCTACGAGGATCTCTTCACTTACGCCGGCGAAGGGAACGCCGAGGTGATCCTGGATCGGCAGTACGCGCAGGACGTCGCGGCGAACTCCTTCTTCCAGAGCTTCGGCCCGCGCGGCATGAACGGCAGCGTGGGCATCTCGCCGACCCGCACGCTGGTCGACGCCTACGAGACGATCAACGGGCTGCCGATCGACGAGGATCCCGAGTACGATCCGCTGAACCCGTACGCGAACCGGGATCCGCGGCTGGACTACACGCTCTTCCTGCCGGCCTTCTCCGACGACGTGCCCGGCGAGCTGCTGTACAACGGCCAGGAATACGATCCGCGACCCGGCTCCGGTACGGCGGACGAGGTCGAAGTGGACTTCCAGCGGACCAAGACCGGCTTCAACACCCAGAAGTACGTCCTCCCCGAGGACATGAACGATCGCAGCAACGGCGGGACGAATTTCATCCTGATTCGTTACGCGGACGTGCTCCTCATGTACGCCGAGGCGAAGATCGAGCTGGGGGAGATCGACCAGAGCGTGTACGATGCGATCAACGCCGTCCGGCAGCGGCCGGATGTCGGACTGCCGCCCATCGAGCCGGGCAAGAGCCAGGAGGAGATGCGGGAGATCGTGCGAAGAGAGCGGACGGTCGAGCTGGCGATGGAGGGGCTGCGCTTCTTCGACATCCGGCGGTGGCGCACTGCGGACGAGGTGATGCCTGGTCCGATTCCCGGGATGCGCTACATCCGCAGCGGCGAGACCGAGGTGCGCACCCTCACCTACGGCGGCGTGGTCCGCGCCTTCAATCCGGATCGCGATTACCTGTGGCCGATTCCGCAGCAGGAGCGGGTGCTGAACCCGAATCTGACGCAGAACCCCGGGTATTGAGGTCGGTGGTCATGCCTTTCTCGGGCCGGTGGCCGATTCTCGGCACTATGGCTGTCTGGAGTGCCGCTGCGTTCGGTGAGAATCGCCACCGTCTGGATACCCGCCTGTAGGGGCGCCCCTTGTGGGCGCCCGCACGCGGATGCGGCAAATCGGTGGCGTCCGGAACCCTCAATTTTTGCGCACGGGCGGCCACAACGGCCGACCCCACAGGCGGGTATCGCGATGAGTGTTGGCGGGCTGATGCCGGTCCACGGTATGGGGAGGATGCCGTGTCCTCATCTTGACATTTCCGCTTGACGCAGGGTAGATTTCGCGCACAACCTGGTGAAGCAGGAGCCCCGAGCTCCTCACCTTTCGGCTCGCAGCAGGCGACGCCGCCGGGTCCTGCAAAGCTCGTCGTGACCGATCGGGTCCGACGAAGTGGGCGGATCCGTGTATGCGGCTCCGCCCTTTCTGTTTCCGCCTTCATCCGAGAGCCACGGCCATCAACGAGAGAACGCGCGTCAATCAGCAGATCCGGATCAGCCCAGTCCGGGTCATCGACCAGCATGGGGAGCAGATCGGAATCCTTCCGATCGAGCGAGCCCTTGAGATCGCCGAGGAGCAGGGGTTGGATCTGGTCGAGGTGGCGCCGATGGCGCGTCCGCCCGTTTGCCGGATTATGGATTACGGGAAATTCCGCTACGAGGAGCAGCGGAAGGCCCGGGAGGCGCGCAAGAAGCAGCACCAGGTTCAGATCAAGGAAGTGAAGCTCCGCCCGGGGATCGAGGAGCACGACTTCGAGTTCAAGCTCCGCCATGCCCGGCGCTTCCTCGAGGAGGGGAACAAGGTCAAGATTACGATGATGTTCCGCGGCCGGCAGATGGCCCATCCGGAGCTGGGTCGAGAGGTGCTCGACCGGGTGGTCCAGGAGGTCGCCGACGTCGGGAAGGTGGAGTCCAGCCCGACTCTGGAGGCGCGCAGCATGACCATGGTTCTCGCCCCGATCAAGGGGTGAGCCGGTCCGCGCCGCACCACACGAACACCGCCCAGGCGGTGTGCAGATCGAAAGAGATATTCTTATGCCAAAGATGAAGACGCACCGCGGCGCTGCAAAGCGCTTCAAGAAGACCGGTTCCGGCAAGGTGAAGCGCTCGCAGGCGTACACCAGCCACATTCTGACGAAGAAATCTCCGAAGCGGAAGCGGCATCTGCGGCAGAGTGCCCTCATCGACAAGGCCGACGAGAAGCGCGTGAAGCGCCTCATCCTGGCCTGAGCGGCCCGACTTCGCAAACCCTTTCGTTCGAGATAGAATCATGCCTCGCGTTAGCAACAACGTGGCGCGGCTCAAGCGCAAGCGCCGCATCCTCAAGCATGCGAAGGGCTACTTCGGCCGCCGCAAGAACCTCTACAAGACGGCCAAGGAGGCGGTCGAGCGGGGGTGGGTGTATGCCTACCGCGACCGGAAGAATCGGAAGCGCGACTTCCGCCGGCTCTGGATCATGCGGATCAACGCCGCCGCCCGGGTGCACGATCTCTCCTACTCGCGCTTCATGAACGGGCTGAAGCTCGCGGGCATCGAGATCAACCGGAAGATCCTGGCGGACCTCGCCATCCGGGATCCGAACGCCTTCGCCCGCCTGGCCGAGGCGGCCAAGGCCCGGTTGAGCTGAGGCGAATGTCGGTCATTGAAGGGCGGCGTCGGGGGGCTCCTCGACGCCGCCTTCGTCTTTTCTTCCCTCATCGCGCGCTGGCGAGGACCGGCCTGCGCTCTTGCTCGCGAGGGGAGCACCGGGAGGGGGCGGCATGAGCCGTCGTGGCCGCCGCAGCAGGGGCGAGCGGCGAGGTGTGGCGGAAGCGGGGGCGTTCGAGCTCCCTGCCGGATTCCGCGAGCGGATGGCGGGGCTCCTGGGCCCGGAGACGGAGGTCTTTCTGGAAGCGCTCTCGGCTCCGCCGAGCGGCCTGCGGGTCAACACGCTCAAGGTTCCGCCGGAACGCTTGCGGGCGATGGCTCCTTTCGAGCTGGTACCGCTAGAATACCCGCCGGAGGGCTTTCTCGTAGCCGAGGGCGAGCGCCCCGGTTCGCACCCGTACCATGCCGCGGGCCTGTACTATCTGCAGGATCCCGGTGCGATGGTCGTGGGCGCCGTTCCCGACCTGCCGGAGGGGGCGCGGGTGCTGGATCTGGCTGCGGCGCCCGGGGGAAAGTCGACCCACCTGGCGGCTCGCCTGGCGGGTCGCGGCGTGCTGGTCGCGAACGACGTGGTTCCGGCACGCGCCCGGGAGCTCGCCGGCAACCTGGAGCGCTGCGGGGTGCGCAACGCCGTCGTCACGGCCGAGAGACCGGAGCGCTTGCGGGAGCGATGGGGCGGCTGGTTCGACGTGGTGCTCGTGGACGCCCCCTGCTCGGGAGAGTCGATGTTCCACAAGAGCGCGGCCGCTCGAATGGAGTGGTCGCCGGAGGCGGTCCTCGGATGCGCGCGGCGCCAGCAGGAGCTGCTGCGCGACGCCGTGGAGCTGGTGAGGCCCGGGGGTGTGCTGGTGTACTCGACCTGCACCTTCGCTCCGGAGGAGAACGAGGGGGTGCTCGCTGCCCTGCTGGAGCGTCATCCCGAGCTCGAGCCGATCGACCCGCCCGCGATCCCCGGGGCGGAGCCCGCCCGGCCCGACTGGGTCACGCCGCCGGCGCCGCCCTCGGTAATGCGGGCGATCCGCCTCTGGCCGCACCGCGTACCCGGCGCCGGACACTTCGTGGCAATCCTCCGCCGCTCAGACGGACCGCTCGCCGACGACGCCGGCCAAGGGCACGATGCCGCATCTCCCGCCGCCCATGCGGCGCCTCCAGCCGCTCGGCCGACCTCCGCGACGCTCAAGGCCATGGCGAACTTCTTCGAGGAGGTGCTTCCCGGCCTCGACCATAGCCGGCTGGATGTTGCGCAGATTGGTGACCAGCTCCAGGCCCTTCCTCCCGTGTGCCCTGCACTGGCGCGACTGCGCGTTCTGCGGACCGGTTGGTGGCTGGGCACCGTGCGGAACGGGCGGTTCGAGCCGGCTCACAGCCTGGCCATGGCGATCGATCCGGCGCTGGCCGCGCAGCGCATCGACCTCGCCTCCGATGATCCGGTCGGCGAGGTGGAGCGCTACCTGAGGGGCGAAACTCTGCGCTCCGCCGGCGAGGACGGCTGGGTGCTGGTCTCGGTGGACGGCTTCTCACTCGGATGGGGGAAGCGCACGGGGGGCGTGGTCAAGAACCACTATCCGAAACGCCTCCGCCGACGCTGAGCCCGCCTCTGCGGGGGTAGCCAAAGGGGAGGGGTATCCGCAAATTACGCGGTTCGAAACGAACGGCGATCACGGGCGAAATCTCACGGAATGGTGAACGACCTGAAGGAGCGGCTGAGTCTCCTGGAGAGCCAAGGCGAGGCGGCGATCGAGCGCGCAGGGAGCGCGGAAGAGCTGGAGCGACTCCGGCACGAGCTGCTGGGTCGTAAGGGGCGCCTGACCGGCGTGCTGCGCGGTCTGGGGCAACTTCCGCCCGAGGAGCGGCCGGTGGTGGGTGCGGAAGCCAATCGCATCAAGGAGCGACTCACCGCGCGTTTCGATGCACGCCAGGCCGAGCTGTCCGAGGCGCCGGAGACCGCCCCTCGCGACGACCTCACGCTGCCCGGGCGAGCGCGCTGGAAGGGAGCCGCCCATCCGGTCAGCATCGTGGTCGACGAGATCTGCGAGATCTTCCGCGACCTGGGTTTCGCCCGCGTGCGGGGGCCGGAGGTCGAGACGGTCGACTACAACTTCATCAAGCTCAATACGCCCCTGGACCATCCGGCGGCGGATGAGCACGACACCTTCTACCTCTCCGATCGGGTCGTGCTGCGGACGCACACCTCGCCGGTGCAGGCCCGCATCATGGAGAGGTATCCGCCGCCCGTGCGGGTGGTCGTGCCGGGAATGGTGTATCGCCGCGATCCCTTCGACGCCTCCCACGCCCCCGCCTTCGAGCAGCTCGAGGGGTTGGCCGTCGACGAGGGGATCGACTTTCGGGACTTCCGGGCCACCATCGGTGAGTTCGCGCGGCGCTTCTTCGGCCCGAAGACGCGCACCCGGTTCCGGCCGTCGTTCTTCCCGTTCACCGAGCCCTCCGCCGAGGTCGACGTGTCCTGCCAGATCTGCGGCGGGGCGGGCTGCAGCGCCTGCAAGCGCACCGGGTGGATGGAGATCATGGGCGCCGGCATGGTCGACCCGGCCGTCTTCGAGGCCGTCGGCTACGACCCCGAGCGCTACACCGGTTACGCCTTCGGCATGGGCCCCGCGCGCATCGCCATGCAGCGCTACCGCATTCCGGACATCCGGTTGCTGTACGAGAACGACGTGAGGTTTCTGGAGCAGTTTGGGTGAGGATCCGTTGTACGTTATCCGTGTTCGTTATCGGATATCCGGTCGAAACGAGGCGTCTGGGTCTCTCTCGCCTCTGAACAAATCGCCCTTGAGCCAAACGTCGGTTCCAGACCGACAAAGCAATGGGCTGATAAACGGATAACGGATAGCTGATAACGGATAACGGATAACCCAACGCCGTACGCCGCAGCTTCTTCGCACGCTTACACATAAATGAACATCTCCTACCGCTGGCTTCGCGCGCTGGCGCCTACCATCACCGACACCCCCGAGCAGCTCGCGGAGCGGCTCGGGATGCTGGGTGCGCCCGTGGACGAGCTGACCCGGGTGGGCGCGGAGCTGGCTGACATTGTCATCGCACGCGTGGCCGACGTGCGGCCGCACCCGAACGCGGATCGCCTGCGGCTGTGCATGGTGGACGCGGGCGGTAACGGCGTGCTGCAGGTGGTCTGCGGCGCAACCAACGTGCAGGCGGGCGGCTTCTATCCCTTCGCGCCCGTCGGCGCGTCGCTCCCGGGCGGGGTGGTGATCCGCAAGGCCAAGCTGCGCGGCGAGGTCTCGGAGGGGATGCTATGCTCCGCACGCGAGCTCGGACTCGGGCGGGATCACTCGGGGATCATGGAGCTCTCGGGTGAATGGGCGCCGGGCGCCTCCTTCGTGGAGTCGCTCGGCCTCGACGACGCGCGCCTCTTGATCGATGTGACCGCGAACCGGCCGGATCTGCTGTCGCATCTCGGTGTGGCGCGTGAGCTGGCCCCCGGCGGTCAGGCAGATCTCCGGCTGGAGCCCTTCTCGTCCGGCGCGGGGGATCTGGAACTGGTGGAGACCGGTCACGAGGGGGAGACCGGCGGCGTGAGGATCTCCATCGAGGATGCCGCTCGCTGCCCCCGCTATACCTCCGCCGTGATTCGCGGCGTGCGGGTGGGCCCCTCCCCCGAGTGGCTGGCTACGCGCCTGCGGACGATCGGCCTCCGTCCGATCAACAACATCGTGGACGCGACCAACTTCGTCCTCCACGAGCTGGGTCAGCCACTCCACGCCTTCGATCTCGAGCGCCTCGGCGGGCGCGTGGTCGTGCGCCAGGCGAGGGCGGGGGAGAGGCTGCGCACGCTCGACGGGGTGGAGCGGGAGCTGGACGAGGGAATGTTGGTGATCGCGGACGCGGAGCGGCCGGTGGCGCTGGCCGGGGTGATGGGTGGTGAGGACACCGAGGTCACCGACGCCACCTCCGACGTACTCCTGGAGTGCGCCCTTTTCGATCCCAGGGCGGTGCGTCGTACGGCGCGCGGCCTGGGGATGTCGACCGACGCCTCCTATCGCTTCGAGCGCGGGGTGGACCCCGAGCTGCAGCCGCTGGCGCTGCGGCGAGTCGTGGATCTCATCCTTTCCGTGGCCGGGGGCGAGGTCGTGCGCCCCGGGGTCGACGTCCATCCCGGTCGCGTGGAACGGACCGTCGTCGAGCTGCGTCCTGCCCGTGCGGAGCGGGTCCTTGGCGTTCCGGTACCCCCCGAGGACGTCTCGCGTCTGCTCGAGCCGATCGGGTTTGCGGTTGCGAACGGTGGAGAGAAGCTGCGTGTTACTGTCCCTGGCGCGCGGCCGGACGTCACTCGCGAGATCGACGTGATCGAGGAGCTGGCGCGACGGCGCGGCTATGATTCTTTCGATGAGCGGCTGCTCCCGCTGCGGCCGAGCAATGCGCCTCCGGATGGCCTGAACACGGTGGCCACGGCGGTGCACCAGCTCTTCCGCCGCTGGGGCTTCCTCGAGGCCCGCACCGCCGGGTTCGCCCCCGCGCGCGAGGACCGGGTTCCGCTGCTGAACCCGCTATCCAGCGAGGAGAGCCACCTGCGCAACGACCTGCTCTCGGGACTTCTGCGGCGACTGGAGCACAACTGGGCGCACGGCGTTCGCGACGTGCGACTGTACGAGATCGGCACCGTCTTCCTCCCGGGTGAGGGCGAGATGCCCCGCGAAGAGATCCGGGTCGCCGCCGTCGCCACCGGCGCCCGGCAGCCGCAGCACTGGAGCGGCACGCGAGAGGCGTGGGACCGGTGGGATCTCAAGGCGCTCTTCGTGGAGCTGGCCGAGGTGCTGCGTCTCGGCACGGTGAGCGGCGGAGAAGGAGCCCCCGACGCGGGGTTGCTGGTCGCCTCCGAGGTCTTCAGCGCCGGTGGCGGTGCCGCCGAAGCTGGCCGCGTCCGCGACGACGTGATGGATGCGCCGCTGTGGGCCGAGCCCGTCTGGGCAATCGAGGCGCGCCTACCCGAGATTCTCGCGCCTCAGGAGGTCCGCTATCGCCCGCTTCCAGAGCATCCGGCGGTGGAGCGTGACCTGGCGCTGGTCGGCGACCGCGGCCTCCCGGCCGAAGCGGTCGAGCAGGTCATCCGCGAAGCGGCGGGAGAGTTGCTGGAGACGGTGAGGCCATTCGATCTGTACGAAGGGAAGGGAATTCCGGAGGGGGAGCGCAGCATCGCCTGGCGCCTCCGCTTCCGTCATCCCGAGCGGACCTTGACCGACCCGGAAGTGGATCGCGCGATCGAGGCGGTGCTCGGGGCACTGCATCAACGACTGAATGTCCGTCGGCGCTGAGGGAACCGGCCGGGCCGAGTTGCCGCCCGAGTGGGAGCGCTTGGAGCGCGTGGCCGAGGCCGCGGCCGCCGAGGTCGTCTTCTGGCGTCGTCGGACGGCCGAGGCAGAGGAGGAGATCGCCCGCCTGCGTAAGGCGCTCGAGGAGCTGGCGGCGCTTCAGGGCGACGGCCCGGCGGGCGACCGTGAGCAGATCGTTCGCCTGAAAGCCGAGAACGCGGCGTTGCAGAGTCGGATGCTGCAGGCGCGCAAGCGCGTGAACGCCTTGTTGAAGCGGCTGACGGCGCTGGAGCTGGATTGATGGCTGGATCGAAGTCTCTGAAGACGAGCGTCACCGTCGAGATCGCGGGAGAGAAGCACGTCCTGCGCTCCGACGCACCCGTCGAATACACCCATTCCGTCGCCGCGCACGTGGACGGAACGATCCGTTCGCTGGGGAGGGCGGATGGCCTCGAGCCGCATCGGACCGCTATTCTCGCGGCGATGGTGATCACCGACGAGCTCTTCCGCACCAGAGAGGAGCTGCGTGCCCTCCGCGAAGAAATCGAGCGGCGTGCCGCGCTACTGGCCGACCGCCTCGAGAGGGCGACATCGCCGGGGGACGGGCCTCCCAGCGCGGAACCCAACCCCGGCGAGATCGCGTAAACTTTAGTAGGCGCCGGTATCGCCCCGTCTCAATCCCCCGCCGTCTGGCGCGCGACCCGTAGGTTCAATTCCTCTGAAGGCTTGCGCGCTGTCGAGCCGATCCCGTATTGTTGCTACAGGAGTCCCCTTTTCCTTCCCGCACTGGTTCCACCGCGGCGATCGCAATTCCGGTTTCTCGCCGAAACATAGACGGGGAACGGAAGGGCGACTAATCCATCAACTTCCTGATCGTCATTCGGGCACTGCCCGGGTCGAGATACATCGTATGGAAATTCTTCTGTCGGCCGCCGTTGCGGCGATCGTCGGCATCGGCGTGGGCTATGTAGCCGGACGCTCGCTGCTGCTCGCCCGCCTCCGGCGCGAACGCGCGACGGCTGAGGAGGAGGCGGAACGAATCCGGTCTCAGGCGATCGTCGAGGCCGAGAATCTTCGCAAGGCAGAGGTCCTTGCGGGCAAGGAGGAAGCCTTCCGCGCCAAAGAGGAGTGGGAGCGGGAGGAGGCTCGCCGGCGAGAGGATCTGGAGCGTACCGAGCGGCGCCTGGACGAGCGCGCGGAGACGCTCGAGCGCAAGCTCCAGATGCTGGACGAGAAGATCCAGGCGCAGGACGAGCGGGCCACCAAGCTGGCGCAGCGTGAGAAGTCGGTCGAACAGCGCGAAGAAGAGCTGGAGACCCGCATTGCGGAGGTGCGGAAGCGGCTGGAATCCCTTGCCGGGCTGAGCGCGGACGAGGCGCGACGCCAGCTCGTGCAGGAGATGGAGGAGGCGGCGCGGTCGGAGGCGGCCCAGCGCATTCGCGAGATCAAGGAGGAAGCCAAGCGCGACGCGGATCGCGAGGCGAAGAAGATCATCTCGCTGGCCATCCAGCGCATCGCCGCCGATCACACGGCGGAGACCACGGTGTCGGTCGTGGCGCTGCCTTCGGACGAGATGAAGGGGCGCATCATCGGTCGTGAGGGGCGGAACATCCGCGCCTTCGAGCAGGCGACCGGGATCGACGTGATCATCGACGACACTCCCGAGGCCGTCGTGCTTTCGGGATTCGACCCGGTGCGCCGCGAGGTGGCGCGCATCGCCCTGGAGAAGCTGGTCGCCGACGGGCGGATCCATCCGGGGCGCATCGAGGACGTGGTCGCGAAGGCCAGGAAGGAAGTGGAGACCTCCATGCGCGAGGCGGCGGAGGAGGTGCTCTACGAGCTGGGTCTGCACGGTATCCATCCCGAGATCGTCAAGGTCCTCGGGCGGCTGAAGTTCCGCACCTCGTACGGCCAGAATCAGCTGCTACACGCGAAAGAGGTGGCGCTGCTGGCCGGCAACATGGCCGCGGAGATGGGCTTCGACGTGCAGATGGCCAAGCGCATGGGGCTGCTGCACGACATCGGCAAGGGCCTCACCCACGAGCACGAGGGGACCCACGTGGAGCTCGGGTGGAACCTGTGCAAGAAGCACGGGGAATCCGAGCAGGTCCTCAACGCCATCAAGGCGCACCACGACGAGGAGCCGCACCTCTTCCCCGAGACGTTCCTGGTCACGGCCGCGGACGCGATTTCCGGCTCGCGGCCGGGGGCCCGCCGCGAGAACTTCGAAACCTACGTGAAGCGACTCGAGCGCCTGGAGGAGATCGCGACCTCCTTCCCGGGCGTGGAGCGCTGCTTTGCCATTCAGGCCGGTCGGGAGCTGCGCATCATGGTCACCCCCGACGAGGTCTCCGACGAGGACATGGCCCGCCTCAGCGACGAGACCGCGCGACGCATCGAGGCGGAGCTGCAGTACCCCGGTCAGATCAAGGTGGTGGTGATCCGGGAAACGAGAGCGGTGGATTTTGCGAGGTAGCGCGTGCGCGAAGCTGCGCTTCGCGCGGTTATCCGTTACCGATTATCCGCTATCCGTTCAGTTGTGACTTGGCGGCTTTCAGCTGGGGGAGAGCGGCGAGGTTCAGGGATGAGGCCGGGCTTTGACGGAGTGGGTCTCGTGCAGGACTGGCGCTGCGGCGGGTGGAGTGACTATCGTCGAGGCTGAAAGCCAGCGGTCGAAATACGGATAACTGATAACGGACAACGGATAGCCGCCGGCCCGGAGGGCCGGCCGACCACCCATGCGCATCCTCTTCGTCGCCGACGTGATCGGCTCGCCCGGCCGGCGGGCGGTGAAGGGGCTGTTACGCCTGGTTCGATCGCGCTACCGGGTCGATGTCGTGATCCTCAACGGTGAGAACGCCGCGGGCGGCTTCGGGATCACTCCCGAAATCGCCCGCGAGTTCTTCGCGCTGGGTGTGGAGGTGATCACGACCGGCAACCACGTCTGGGACAAGAAGGAGATCCACGAGTACCTGGACCAGGAGCCGCGCCTCCTGAGGCCGGCGAACTATCCGCCGGGGAATCCCGGGCGCGGGGTGGTCATCGTTCCGGTCGGGGCGCGCCGCCTGGCAGTGATGAATCTGCAGGGGCGCGTCTTCATGCCCGCGATCGACGATCCGTACCAGGTGGTGGACCGGTTGCTCGCTGAGGTGGAGGGGAAGGCGGACGTGGTGGTCGTCGATTTCCACGCCGAGGCCACCTCGGAGAAGCAGGCGTTCGGGCGGTACCTCGACGGCCGGGTGGCGGCGGTGGTGGGGACCCACACCCACGTGCAGACCGCCGATGAACGGATTCTCGCCGGGGGCACCGCCTTCATCACCGACATCGGGCTGACCGGGGGGCTGGACGGCGTGATCGGAATGAAGACGGAGATCTCCATCGCCCGTCAGCGCCTCCAGACGCGCGGCGAGCGGATGCAACCCGCCGACGGCGACCTCCACCTGCAGGGTGCCCTCGTGGAAGTCGACCCCGCTACCCGCCGCGCCCGCTCGATCCAGCGCCTGAGCATCCCCTACGCGGTGGTGCTGGAGGGAGCATTTCAGGGCGGGAAATTTTGAATTTTGGATTTTGAATTTTGAGTTATGCCAAATTGCTAGTTACGAATCACGGCCGGCCCCCTGCTGTTATGCTGTTCTGAGAGGCGACCTTCACTTTCGGTAAACAGCGAAGCCGAGCATCGGGCGCCAATTCAAAATTCAAAATCCAAAATTCAAAATTACAATCAGAAATCGTCAGAGTGATGGCCAAGCTGATAGATGGCCTCCGCATGAGCGCGGAGATACGTGCGGAGCTGGCGGAAAAGGTGGAGGATCTGCGTCGTGACGGGATCGTGCCGGGACTCACCGTCGTGCTGGTGGGGAACGATCCGGCGAGCGAGGTCTACGTTCGCAACAAGACCCGGGCGTGTGAGCAGCTCGGCATGAACGCACGCACCATCCACCTGCCCGAAGACGTCGGTCGGGAGGAGCTCTTCGGCGTGATCGACGGGCTGAACGCCGATCCGACGGTCCACGGGATCCTGGTGCAGCTCCCGATTCCGCCTCATCTCCCCTACAAGTCGGTGCTGGAGCACATCGATCCCGACAAGGACGTCGACGGGTTCCACCCCCTCAACAACGGGCGGGCGTTCGTCGGCGATCCGCGCGGCTTCGTTCCCGCCACGCCCGCGGGGATCATGGAGATGCTGCGCCGGGAGGAGATCCCCACGCACGGCCGCCATGTCGTCATCGTGGGCCGCAGCCTCATCGTCAGCAAGCCGCTGATGTCGCTGCTCATGGCGCCCGGGCCGAACGCGACGGTGACGCTGACCCACAAGTACACCACCAACCTCGCGGCCCACACCCGCATGGCCGACATCCTGGTGGTGGCGGTGGGGAAGCCGGGGCTGATCACCGCCGACATGGTGAAGCCCGGTGTGGTGGTGATCGATGTGGGCACCAGTCGCGTCCCCGACGACTCGGAGCGGGGATATCGGATCGCGGGAGACGTGGACTTCGAGAGCGTCTCGAAGGTGGCTTCCGCCATCACTCCGGTGCCGGGGGGCGTGGGCCCGATGACCATCACGATGCTGCTCGCCAACACCGTGGAGGCGGCCCGACGCACCCGCGATGGCATCCCCGGCGCCCCGGACGACGGGCTCCTCCGCGAGTGACGCGGAGCAGGCTCATGGCTCCCTCCGAGCTCACGGCCTGGCTCGAGCAGGAGAAGGAAGCGGTCGACAAGGAGCTGGATGCGATCGCCGAGCGCGCTCGTACGATGGTGTCGCCTTCGCTCGCCGACGCCGTCGAGTACGCCCTGTCGACGCGTGGAAAGCGGATCCGCCCGATCCTGTGCCTGGCGGCGTATCGAGCGGTAGGCGGGAAGGAGTGCGCCGCAATCTATCGGCTCGCCGCCGCCCTCGAGATCGTCCACACGTATTCGCTGGTGCACGACGATCTCCCCTGCATGGACGACGACGACCTGCGGCGGGGTCGGCCGACCGTACATCGGGTCTTCGGGGTGCCGCAGGCGACGCTGGCGGGGGCCGCGCTGCTCCCGCTGGCGGTGCGCGTCCTCGAGGAAGGGGCGATGGGTCTGGGGCTGTCGAGCGAGGTGCGCCGCGCGCTCGTGACCGAGCTCTGTCGTGCCGCCGGTGCCGCCGGAATGGTCGGTGGCCAGCTGCGGGACCTGGAAGCGGAACGGATGGAGGTGGATGCCCGGGGGCTGGAAGAGATCCACCGGGCCAAGACAGGCGCCCTGCTCACCGCCTCCCTCCGCCTCGGCGGGATCGCCGCGGACTGCAGCCCGGGCGACCTGGAGCGCCTGACCGCCTACGGCGAAGCGTTGGGGCTTGCCTTCCAGATCACCGACGACATTCTGGACGTAGTGGGTGATCAGGGCGCCCTGGGCAAGGCTGCCGGGCGCGACGAGCGGCTGCGCAAGGCCTCGTATCCCGCCCTCTTCGGTGTGACCGGCGCCCGGGCGCTGGCGCGCGCCCGCGCGGACGACGCCAAAGCCGCGCTCGAGGGGATCGCCTCCGCCGAGCTGATCGCCCTGGCGGACTATGTCGTGGAGAGGGAGAAGTAAGGTCGCACCTTCGGTGGCTCGTGGTGTAATCCTTGCCGCCACCGGTACGCAACTCAGCAGGAGATAGAACTCAGTGTCCGTTCTCGGCCAGATTCGCTCGCCCGCCGACCTTCGTGCGCTGCCGGCTGATCAGCTGCGGCCGCTCGCCGACGAGGTTCGCGAGCGCATCCTGGATGTAGTCTCGAGCCACAAGGGAGCGCACTTCGGGTCCAACCTGGGAACGGTCGAGCTGAGTATCGCCCTCCATCGTGTCTTCGACACCCCCCGTGACCAGCTCATCTGGGACGTGGGGCACCAGGCCTATCCCCACAAGATCCTCACCGGTCGCAACGAGCAGCTCCCCACTATCCGTCGCAAGGGCGGACTCTCGGGCTTCCTGCGCCGCGACGAGTCGCCGTACGACGTCTTCGGCGCGGGGCACGCGGCCACCTCCATCTCGGCGGCCTGTGGCATCGCCGCCGCACGCGACCTCAAAGGAGAGGATTTCGAGGTCATCGCCGTGATCGGCGATGGGTCCATGAGCTGCGGCCTTGCCTTCGAGGCCCTCAACAACGTTGGCGCCACCGATCGAGACCTGATCGTCGTGCTCAACGACAACCAGATGTCGATCTCGCCGAACGTGGGGGCGATGCACCGCGCCCTCACCAACATGCGCACCAGCCCGTTCTACAACCGGGTGCGCGAGGAGGTGAAGCGGGTGATCCACGCCGCGCCTCGTTTCGGGTCGCTGGGCGGACTGGTCGAGCAGTTCGCGGTGCGCATGGACGACGCGGTGAAGGGGATGTTCGTTCCCGGCATGCTCTTCGAGGAGCTCGGCCTGCGCTACGTCGGTCCGGTGGACGGGCACAACCTCGACAGCCTGATCGAGGTACTGCGCGACGTGAAGCGCATGGAGGGACCGCGGATCGTCCACGTGCTCACGACCAAGGGGAAGGGGTTTGCGCCCGCGGAAGAGGACCAGGTCAAGTGGCACGCCTGCGGTGGCTTCGACAAGCGGACGGGGGCGCCGATCCGCAAGCCCTCCGGGAAGACGCTGCCGCGTTATCAGCAGGTATTCGGCGAAGCGCTCACCGAGCTGGGGAAGAAGCACCCCCACGTGGTCGCCATCACCGCCGCGATGGCCACCGGGACCAGCACCGACATCTTCCAGGCTGCCCACCCGGACCGTTTCTATGACGTCGGGATCGCCGAGGGCCACGCGGTCACCTTCGCGGCCGGGCTGGCTACGCAGGGGATCAAGCCGGTAGTGGCGATCTACTCCACCTTCCTCCAGCGCGCCTACGACTCGATCGTGCACGACGTCGCGCTGCAGGATCTGCCGGTGCTCTTCTGCATGGACCGCGCGGGTCTCGCGGGTGACGACGGCCCGACGCACCACGGTTGCCTCGACATCGCGTACCTTCTGGCCGTTCCCGGGATGACGATCACCGCGCCCATGGACGGGGAGGAGATGGTGGGGCTGTTGCGCCTGGGTGTGGAGTGGCGGGAGGGGCCTTTCTCGATCCGCTGGCCGCGCGACGCCGTTCCCGCCGAGGTCCGGCCGGAGAGCGAGATCCCCCACGTTCCTTACGGGACCTGGAGAGTGCTGCGCGAGGGAGCCGACGTGGTACTGCTGGCCACCGGCACGATGGTCCTCCCCTCGCTCGAGGCGGCCGAGTCGTTGGCCCGGCAAGGGATCGAGGCCACGGTGGTGAACTGCCGCTTCATCAAGCCGCTGGACGAGGCGTGCCTCGCGCGCCTCTTCCCCGCGCACACCCGCGTGGTGACGGTCGAGGAGGGCACGGTGGTGAATGGGTTTGGCGCCTACGTCCGCAGCTACATCGGCGAGCGCTGGCCGTCGGTACGCGGGACCTCGCTGGGTCTGCCCGATCGCTTCGTCAGCCACGGCGAGCGAGGCGAGCTGCTGGTGGAGGTGGGCCTCACGGCGGAGGGGATTGCGGAGCGCGTGCGGGAATTCACGGGCACGGCCCGCGCTCCCTCCCTGCGCGAAACGGCTTGACTCCCGTGTCGGAAGGGACCTTCGTTCCACCCCGACTGATCGGGGTGGTCGGGCACCCGCGCTACGCATCGCTGCACGCGACCTTCGAGCGCGTCATGCGCTTCGCGGAAAGCCGGGGCCTGGAGCTCGCCTTCGAGCCCGAGCTGGTGGACGACGGCTACGACACCTCCCTTCACCTCAAGCCCGAACAGCTCCCCCACCTCGATCTCCTGCTGACGCTCGGCGGTGACGGCACCCTGCTGCGCGGGGCGCGCATGGTCGCGCCCTACGGCGTGCCTGTTCTCGGGGTGAATCTCGGGCATCTGGGTTTCCTCACCTCGTTCGGTCCCTCGGAGCTGGAGCAGGGTCTGGAGAAGGCGATCTCCGGGGAGACCGTGGTGGACGAGCGAATGGTGCTGGAGATCCGCGCCGAGAGTGCGGATGGCGTGGTGCACTCCACCTCTCTCGCGCTCAACGACGCGGTGCTGCACCGGGGCGGGATGGCGCGCATGATCCGGATGGCCGTCTACGCCCACGACGAGGAGGTAGGGACCTACAGCGCCGACGGGATCATCGTCGCGACTCCCACCGGGTCGACGGCATACTCGCTCTCGGCTGGGGGACCGATCGTCTCCCCCATCGTCGATTGCATCATCGCCACCCCGATCTGCCCCCACACGCTGGCGGTGCGGCCGCTCGTCCTCTCGGCCGCGGAGACCGTCACCGTCGAGGTGCTCTCCCCGACCGAGGAGCTCATCCTGACCGTCGATGGGCAGGAAAGTGCCAACCTGGTCCCCGGGGATCGTCTGGTGGCAAAGCGTACCAGGCCGCCGCTGAAGCTCGTGCGGGTGCCCGGCCAGACCTTCTTCTCCACCCTACGCCGCAAGCTGCGCTGGGGTGACCTCCAGGAGCGCGATCAGGATCAATCGAATCGGTAGGACCGATCCCGCCTCCGCTCGGCTCGCCCCAGCCCTTTTCCGCGCCCCAAAAACCGGCACGCTTCTTTCCCTTCGAGCCTGCAGCGCAACTCCGCCCGTCCAAGCCGTTTCGCGGGCGGACGGGATGGAGAAAATCCAGTCCCGGAGCGGCTTTCCAGACCTGAGATCGCTCCGCTCCGGGACTCGCGGAAGGAGTTATCATGGTCAATTTCGATCGTCTGACTGTCAAATCGGCAGAAGCCCTTCAGCAAGCGGCTGATTCGGCTCGCCGCGCCGGGAACCCGGCGGTAGAGGACGTGCACCTGCTCGACGCCCTTCTCGCGCAGGAGGAGGGCATCGTCGTCCCGGTGATCCAGAAGGTGGGCGTGAACGTCACGCGCCTGCGCGACGCCGTACGTCAGGCGCTGGATCGCCTGCCCAGGCAGAGCGGAGGCGCGGCGCAGCCCACCATCTCCCGCGAGCTCAACGAGATCCTGGATCAGGCCGAGAAGGAAGCCCGGGATCTCAAGGATGAATACATCTCCACCGAGCACCTCCTGCTCGGCCTGACCTCAAAGAAGAGCACGACCGCCCGGGATCTTCTCGCGGCGCAGGGAGCCAGTCGCGAGGCCGTGCTCGAGGCGCTGAGGCAGGTGCGTGGCTCACACCGGGTCACGGACCAGACCCCGGAGACCAAGTACCAGGCTCTGCAGCGCTTTTCGACCGACCTCACCGAACGCGCCCGGCTCGGCAAGCTGGATCCCGTCATCGGGCGAGACGAAGAGATCCGGCGGGTGATCCAGGTGCTCTCCCGCCGGACCAAGAACAACCCGGTGCTGATCGGTGAGCCCGGGGTGGGGAAGACGGCCATTGTGGAGGGGCTGGCGCAGCGCATCGTGAGCGGTGACGTCCCTGAGGGGCTGCGCGACAAGACGGTGATCTCGCTGGACATCGGGGCGATGCTCGCGGGGGCCAAATACCGCGGTGAGTTCGAGGAGCGGCTCAAGGCCGTGCTCAAGGAGATCACCGACGCGGAAGGCAAGTTCATCGTCTTCATCGACGAGCTGCACACCATCGTCGGCGCGGGCCGGACGGAGGGCTCGCCTGACGCGGGGAACATGCTGAAGCCCGCGCTGGCGCGGGGGGAGCTGCGCGTCGTGGGCGCCACCACCCTGGACGAGTACCGTCAGCACGTCGAGAAGGACGCCGCGCTCGAGCGCCGCTTCCAGCCGGTATTCGTGGGAGAGCCCAGCGTGGAGGACACGGTGGCGATCCTGCGCGGTCTGAAGGAGCGCTACGAGGTGCACCACGGCGTGCGGATCACCGACGGGGCGATCGTCGCCGCGGCGACCCTGTCGGACCGCTACATCGGCGACCGCTTCCTGCCGGACAAAGCGATCGACCTGATCGACGAGGCGGCCAGCCGCATGCGCATCGAGATCGACTCGATGCCCCAGGAGATCGACGAGGTGGAGCGGCGGATCACCCAGCTCGAGATCGAGCGGCAGGCGCTCCAGAAGGAGACCGATCCGGAAACGCGCGAGCGGCTGCAGCGCCTGGAGTCCGAGATGGCCGAGCTGAAGGAGCGCAGCTCCGGCATGAAGGCGCAATGGCAGGCGGAGAAGGACGCGCTGAGCAGCATCCGCGAGATGAAGGAGAAGCTGGACGCGCTCCGCACCGAGGTCGAGCAGGCGACGAGGGTCGGCGACCTGAACCGAGCCGCCGAGATCCAGTACGGTGAGATGCCCGAGCTGCAGCGGCGGATTGCGGAGGGCGAGGAGCGGCTGCGCGAGCTCCAGCGGGAGAGCCGCTACCTCAAGGAGGAGGTGACCGCCGACGATATTGCAGAGGTGGTCGCCCGCTGGACCGGCATTCCGGTCGCGCGCATGCTGCAATCGGATCGGGAGCGGCTCGCCCGACTCGACGAGCACCTGGCGGAACGCGTCATCGGCCAGCCGGAAGCCACCCAGGCTGTCGCCAACGCGGTACGGCGCTCCCGGGCCGGCCTGCAGGACCCGAATCGACCGATCGGCTCCTTCATCTTCCTCGGGCCGACCGGCGTGGGGAAGACCGAAACGGCGCGTGCACTCGCGGAGTTCCTCTTCGACGACGAAGAGGCGATGGTCCGCATCGACATGTCGGAGTACATGGAGCGCCACGCCGTCGCGCGGCTCATTGGAGCCCCCCCGGGGTATGTGGGGTATGAAGAAGGTGGACAGCTGACCGAGGCGGTGCGTCGACGCCCCTACTCGGTGATCCTGTTCGACGAGATCGAGAAGGCGCACCCGGACGTCTTCAACATCCTGCTGCAGATCCTGGACGACGGCCGCCTGACCGATTCACAGGGGCGGGTGGTCAACTTCCGGAACACGGTCATCATCATGACCTCGAACGCCGGGAGCCCGTTCATCCTGGAACAGGCTGGCAGAATGCACGATCCGGACGTGCGCGCGGAGGTGGAAGCAGCGGTGATGCAGGAACTGCGTCGCACCTTCCGCCCCGAGTTCCTGAACCGCATCGACGAAATCATCGTCTTCCGTCCGCTGAGTCAGGAAGACCTGATGGAGATCGTGGAGCTGCAACTGGCGCGCGTGGAGAAGCTCCTGGCCGAGCGGAAGCTCTCGCTGACGATCACGACAGAAGCGAAGCGCCTTCTGGCCGAGGAGGGGTACGATGTCTCGTACGGGGCGCGACCGCTGAAGCGAACGATCCAGCGGCTGATCATGAACCCGCTCGCGATCCGGGTGCTCGAGGGCGAGTTCGACGACGGCGACCGGATCCTGATCGATCGTGTGAACGGCTCCAACCAGCTCTCGTTCGAAAAGGTGGAGGAGCCTGCCGGGGCGGGAGCCGGATGAGCCGGCGTCGGGTTGACACCGTGGGTGGGACAGGTCTAGCATACCCCGGCCCGGCATATGGCGGGCCCCCACCCACCCCTCGCCTTCGGATTCGGTGAACGACGTGCAGCGACTCTTCTCGGCACTGACGCTCGTGTTCACGCTGGTGCTGGCGGCCGCGTGCAGCTCGGGATTGCGCCCTCCCGCAGGCGGGGTCGGGGCACCTGCGCCGGCGGCCGCGGTGGAGCGCTTCCTGCAACTCGCGGGGGAGGATCAGTACCTGGAGATGGGGTGGTTCTTCGGCACCGCCGAGGGTCCGATTCTGGAGCGTGATCCGCCTTCCGAGGTGGAGAAGCGCATGTATGCGCTCGCCATGGTGCTGCGGAACGGGGGCTACGTAGTGGGCCCCGGTGCGACCGTGCCGGGTCGGGTGGGTGCGGCGCAGCGCTTCACTGTCCGGCTACAGAAGGAACAGAGGCAGGTCGAGGTGCCGGTGATCGTCGTGCGCGGTCCCGGTGAGCGGTGGCTCGTGGAGCAGATCGACGTCCAGGCGATTACCGGCACTCGCTGAGGGCTAGCAGGTATTACTCCGGGGCTTCGACCAGCTCGACGAGGACGCCGTTCAGCGAGCGGGGGTGAAGGAAGGCGATGCGGCGGCCATGGGAACCCTTTCGCGGGCTCTCGTCGACAAGGGCGAAGCCCTCGGCGCGAAGGTCCTCCAGCGCCGCCTCGAGATCCGGGACGCGGAAGGCAAGGTGGTGAATCCCCTGGCCGCGTCGCTCGAGGAACTGCGCCACCGGGGTGTTGGGGCGTGTGGGGGTGATGAGCTCGACGCGCGAGCTCCCTGATCCGAGGAAGACGACTTCCACGTACTGGTCGTCGACTACCTCGCGGTCGGAGGATGAAACGCCGAGCAGGCCTTCCCAGAGAGGGATGGCCTCGTCGAGCGAAGCGACGGCGATGCCAACGTGGTCGAGAGTGCGTTCCATCGGGACCCTTGGTGCAGGTAGTCGGTTCGGCTTTCGAGGTTCAAGCCCCGTCGGTATGCAGGGGCCGTAGATATCTACAGGAGAAGACACATGGCGGAGAACGGCAAGACGGTTACCATCACGGACGAGAACTTCGCGACCGAGATCGAGGGCGCGGAAGGGCTGGCGCTGGTTGACTTCTGGGCGGCCTGGTGCGGCCCGTGCCGGATGGTGGCCCCGATTGTCGAGCAGCTTGCTTCCGACTACGAGGGGAAGCTGAAGGTCGGCAAGCTCGACGTGGACGCCAACATTCGCACCGCCTCGCGGTTCAACGTGCGCTCCATCCCCAGCATCCTGTTCTTCAAGGATGGCAAGCTGGTGGACACGGTCGTGGGCGCGGTGCCGAGGCCGGTGCTGGAGCGTAAGCTGCAGCAGCATCTGTAAGACGAGGCTGTCGGCTGTCGGTAGCCGGGCTTGCAGCGATGGGCCCCCGGGATGTTCCCGGGGGTCCATTTGCGTATCTTCCGGGGCCAGGCGGACGAGGTGACGCCCCGCGCGCCACAAGGGCCGCCCCTACGGGCCGATTCCGTGCCGTGTGCAGGGAGTGGCCGAGATTGCCGGGCTGATAGCCCATAGCCGATAGCCTTCCGTGCCTTCCCTCTACATCGTCTCCACGCCGATCGGCAACCTGGGCGACATCACGCAGCGCGCCATCGAGGTGCTGCGTTCGGTGGACGTCATTCTGGCGGAGGATACGCGCCGCACGGGGATGCTGCTGCGACACCTCGGCATCGAGGGGAGGCTGATCTCGGCCCACGAGCACAACGAGTCCGCGCGGGCGCGGCTGGTGGCCGAGCTGCTCGCGGAGGGGAAGGACGTGGCGCTGGTCTCGGACGCGGGAACCCCGCTCCTCTCCGACCCGGGAGCGCGCCTCGTGCGCAGCGCGATCGAGGCGGGGTTCGACGTGGTGCCCGTCCCGGGCGCCTCGGCGCTGCTCACCGCGCTGGTGGCCTCGGGCATCTCGGCGGATCGCTTCACCTTCTACGGCTTCCTTCCGCGCAGGGGCGGGGCGCGCGACGCCCTTCTCCGGGAGATCGCCCGCTCCCGGTACACGAGCGTGCTCTACGAGGCACCGCAACGGGTTGCTCAGCTCCTCGAGGACCTGCGTGTACACGCCGGCGAACAACGGCAGGTGGTCCTCGCGCGGGAGCTGACCAAGCTCCACGAAGAGTTTCTCCGCGCGCCACTGGGAGAGGCTTTGTGGCGCGTCCGCGAGATCGAGCCGCGGGGGGAGTACGTGGTGATCGTGGAGGGCGCGGCCGAGGATCCGGAGGCGGCAGCGGGCGAGGCCGAAGCCGCCCGCACCCTGGCCCGGGCGCTTCTCTCCGCGGGAGTCTCGCCCAGCACCGCGGCGCGAGAGCTACGCGAGCGGCTGAACATCCCCCGTAACGAGGCCTACCAGCTGGTGCAGGAGATCGCCTCCGGCTCGGCGTCGGATGCCTGACCCGTCCGGCTGGCTCCTTCCAGCTCAAGCGCCTAGATTGGACTCACTTACATGAGCTTCCCGCGCGGCTGAGCGATGACCGTAGACAAGGCAATTTTTCAGGACGAACGCGGGCGAGGTTGGCTCGTGGAGATTCTCTATGGCCATCCCGCCCCCACGGAGCGGGGGATCTTCGCCGCGCGCTTTCTCTGCCCAGAAGACCCCAGCGAGCCTGTGCGGGTCGGCTACATCTTTCAGGCGATGCTCGACCCGCCGCACGAGGAGGCGCTGCGCGAGGCGCTCGCCGAGGCGGAGCCGGCCCGAGCGATCGGATGAGCACGAACTCCGCGGCGCTGATCGCCGACCGTGAGCTCACCCTGAGCCCGGTTGCCGCGGAGCGGATCCGGCGGGAGGTCGCGCGCGCCCATGGCAACGAGGTCTCGTTTCTCGCGCGCGTTGGGGACGACGGGGAACTGTTGGAGCCGCGGGTGGTCGCCCGCGGCAACAGCACGGCCGTGCTGGCAGCGGTGCGAAATCCGGATCCAGGTGGCGTGCTGGTGCACAACCACCCATCCGGGGTGCTCGAGCCCTCGCACGCCGACCTGGCGGTGGCGCAGCGCCTCTGGGAGATGGGGCTCGGCTTTGCGATCACTAACAACGAGGCGAGCAGTCTGTACGTCGTGCTCGCCCCGCCCGAGGAGGGCCCGGCGCGCCGGCCGATCGACCTGGACAGCCTGGAGCGGGACCTGGCGCCGGAGGGACCGATCGCCCGCACGCACGCGGCCTACGAGGATCGTCCGCAGCAGCGCGAGCTGAGCCGGCTGGTGGGCACGCTGTACAACGAGGGTGGGATCGGGATCGCCGAGGCGGGTACTGGAACAGGCAAATCGATCGCCTACCTGCTCCCGGCAATCCGCTGGGGCCTGCTCAACAAGGAGCGGACCGTCGTCTCCACCAACACGATCAACCTGCAGGAACAGCTCGTCCGCAAGGATCTCCCGTTTCTTCGTTCCGCCCTGGGGGAGGACTTCCGCTTCACCCTGGTGAAGGGGCGCTCCAACTACATATCGATCCGGCGGGCACGGCTGGCGTGGGAGAGCGCGCCCTCTCTGCTCCCCGACGATCGGCAGCAGGAGCTGCAGACGATCATGGAGTGGCTGGAGGAGACGCAGGACGGCTCGCTGTCCGACCTGCCGTTCCGGCCATCGGCTGAGGTGTGGGACGAGGTTGCCTCCGAGGCGGACGTCTGCTTGCGCACCCGCTGCCCGCATTTCGAGCAGTGTTTCTATCAGCGAGCGCGCCGCGAAGCGGCCACCGCGGACGTTCTGGTGGTGAACCACCACCTGCTCTTCTCCGACATCGGGGTCCGGCAAGCACAGGGGAATTACGACGCGCCCGCTGTCCTCCCTCGATACGGGCGCCTGATCCTGGACGAGGCGCACAACCTGGAGGACGTCGCCACCCGGCACCTGGGTGCGCTCGTCTCCCGTCGTAGCCTTTTCCGAGTGCTTAGCCGGCTGGAGCACCGCGGCCGCGGAGTGTTTCCCGCGCTGGCCAAGGCGATCACCAGCGGCCGGTGGGACCTGCTGGCGCAGGACGCGGCGGACCTGCTGGCCGAGAAGCTGTTCCCGGCGGTGGAGGGTGCGCGCAACGCGGCTGGCCAGGTGTTCGACCACCTCGAGGAAGTGTTGGGCCAACAGGGTGACGGGGTGCTGCGCATCGACGAACGGTTCAACAGGCATCCGGTCTGGTCAGTGGGCCTCAAGGAGGCCCTGGACAATCTGTTGGTGCACCTGCACACCCTCTTGCAGGGGATGGATCTCCTGCGCGAGCGCATCGTGGTGGACGAGGAGGCGCGCCACGCCCTGGAGGCTCAGCTGCTCGAGCTGCGGGGGGCGGCGAATCGTCTCGATGCCGCCACCTTCGCGCTGCGATCGACGCTGAAGCCGGCAGAGGGAGGGCTCGAGATGGTACGCTGGATGGAGCTGCGCCGCGGTGCGCGGGGCAGGGAGTCGAACATCAGCCTGGCCGCCGCTCCACTCGACCTGTCCGGTATGCTGCGGGAAGCGCTCTTCGACCGTCTGCCCACCATCGTCATGACCTCCGCGACCCTGGCGACCCGACGTGATTTCGGGTTCCTGCGCGAGCGACTGGGGTTGACGGAGGAGCATCCGCTGCGAGAGGCGATCTTCCCCTCGCCCTTCGATTTCGAGCACCAGGCGATGCTGGCGGTGCCGACCGACCTGCCTGTTCCCGGTGGAGAGGTGGATCCGCGTCACGGGGAAGCGACGGTGCGCGCGACCATCGAGCTCGCGAAGATCACCGGCGGAGGGCTGTTCGTGCTGTTCACCTCGTACCGGGCGCTGCGCGAAGCCGCCGGGGGCTTGCGTCAGCGAGGGAGCGATCGGGAGTGGCCACTCTTCGTGCAGGGGGAGGCGCCACGGGCCCAGCTCGTCCAGCGCTTCGTCGATTCGGGTAACGGGATCCTGCTGGGCACCAGCTCGTTCTGGGAGGGAGTGGATGTGCCGGGACGCCCCTTGCGGGGTCTGGTGATCCCCCGCCTCCCCTTCAAGGTGCCCTCCGAGCCGATCACCGCGGCCCGCGTCGAGGCGATCGAGGCGCGCGGCGGCAACGCATTCACCAGCTATATGCTGCCCCATGCGGCGATCCGCCTGAAGCAGGGCCTCGGCCGACTCATCCGCTCGCGCTCCGACTACGGCGTGGTGCTCCTCCTGGACGCGCGCATCGTCAAGAAGGCCTACGGAGCCTACCTGCTCGAATCCCTCCCCCCCGCGCGCACGGTGGTCGGACCGTGGAGGGAGGTGAGGGGGGAGATGGAGGCGTTCTATCGGAATTTTGAATTTTGAATTCTTGATTTTGAATTACGAATTACGAATTACGAATTACTTGCACATGCTCGTCATCCGAGCGAAGCGAAGGATCCCGATCGATGCCAAGGCCCGCGAGGGATCCTTCGCTACGCTCAGGACGACAGAGGGGCTAATGATGGCTGCCAGCAACGAACAAAGTAATTCGTAATTCGTGATTCGTAATTCGCAGTTCGAGGCCCAACATTGGAATATCGAAATTCTGTGAAGATCGTCTGCGTTGGCCGCAACTATTTGGCGCATGCCCGGGAGCTCGGAAACGAGATGCCCGAGCGGCCGCTGATCTTTCTCAAGCCGCCGTCGGCGGTGATCGGCAGCGGTGAAACGATCCTCCTGCCGACGGAGTCCAACCGGGTGGAGCACGAGGCGGAGATCGCGGTGATCATCGGGCGGCGCTGCTCACGGGTGCGAGCGGAGGATGCGCTCGCCTACGTGGGGCAGTATGCTCCGTTGAACGACGTAACCGCACGCGACCTGCAGCGCATGGACGGGCAGTGGACGCGGGCCAAGGGATTCGACACCTTCTGTCCGATCGGGCCGGCCGCGCCCGCTGACGGGATGGATCCGTCCGCGCTGGAGGTAATCGGGCGGGTCAACGGCGAGGTGCGCCAGCGCGGTCGCGCTTCGCAGATGGCCTTTCCCATCCCGGTGCTGATCGAGTACATCTCGGGGATCATGACGCTCGAGCCGGGCGACGTGATCGCCACCGGCACGCCCGCGGGCGTGGGGCCGCTGGAACCCGGGGACACGGTGGAGGTCGAGATCCCCGGAATCGGTATTCTCTCGAACCCGGTGCGCGCACGATGAGCCGTGGTAGAGACCGCCTCCTCGCCGCAACGGTCGTCGCGCTGGTCGCGGCGGACTGGCTGAGCAAGATCTGGGTCACCCGGCAACTCGCGCTGGGCGAGAGCCGTTCGCTGGTGGAGGGCTGGCTCTACGTGGTGCACCGCCGGAACCCGGGGGTGGCCTTCAGCATCTTCGCCGACCTGCCGGAGGGCTGGCGTCTCCCGATCCTGGTGGGCCTGAGTCTGGTGGGTGTCGTGGTGTTCGCCCGCCTGGTGCTGTCCAGTGGGGATATGATCATCCGGGCAGCGGCGACCGTCGTGCTCGCGGGTGCGCTGGGGAATCTTGGCGACCGGCTGCTCAACGGCTCGGTTACCGATTTCATGCTGGTTCGCTACTTTCCCTTCGTCTTCAACCTCGCCGACGCGGCCATCACGGTAGGGGGAATTCTGCTCGCCGTCCGCCTGGTCCTGATGGACGAGGCATTGGAGCCGTCGCCGGCGACGCGCACCCCCTGAACCAGAACGGTCGCAACGTGCCGTCTTCCGCCAGCAGATTCGAGCGTCTTCCGCCGTACCCGATGGCCGATCTCCCCGCGATCAAGCGGGAGATGCGAGCCCGCGGCGCGGACCTGATCGATCTGGGTGTGGGAGACGCCGACCTTCCGCCTCCGCCGGCCGCAGTCGAGGCGCTGCAGCGCGCGGTGGAGGACCCCGCCAACTCGCGGTATTCCTTTCAGCTCGGACTGACCGCATTCCGGGAGGAGATCACCGCGTTCATGCGGTCGCGCTTCGGGGTCGAGATCGATCCCGTCCGCGAGCTGGTCCCCCTCATTGGATCGAAAGAGGGGATCTTTCACCTCCCCTTTGCGCTCCTGGACGCTGGTGACGTGGCGATCATCCCCGACCCGGGGTACCAGGCGTACGTCGGGGGCACCGTGCTCGCCGGTGGGGTGCCGCACCTCGTGCCCCTGCGGCCGGAGCACGGGTTCCTGATTCCGCTCGAGGAGATTCCGTCGGAGATCGCGCGCCGGGCGAAGCTCCTCTACCTGAACTATCCGAACAACCCGACTACGGCGATCGCCCCGCGCGAGTACCTGCACGACGTCGTCGCCTTCTGCCACGAACACGACATCCTGCTGGCGTACGACAACGCCTACTCGGAGGTCGCCTTCGACGGGTACGTGCCGCCGTCGATCCTGGAGGTGGAGGGGGCCCGCGAGATTGCGGTCGAATTCCACTCGCTGTCCAAGACCTACAACATGACAGGTTGGCGGGTGGGATGGGCGGCGGGCGCGGAGCGATGGATCGCCGCGTTGACGCGCATCAAGACCTACGCCGATACAGGGCTGCCGTACACGATACAGCACGCGGCGGTGGCAGCTCTGAAGTCGCGAGCCGCGTGGCTACCCGGGAACCTCGAGGTCTTTCGGCGGCGGCGGGACGTGGCGGTCGAGGCGCTGCGGCGAGCCGGCCTGGACATCGAGGTACCCGTCGCCACCATGTACCTCTGGGTTGCCGTCCCCGGCGGGGAACCGTCCGGAGATTTCGCCCGACGACTCCTTCGCGAGGAGGCGGTCGCCGTGCTTCCCGGTGCGGCCCTGGGCCAGGGGGGTGAGGGCTTCTTCCGCATCGCTCTCACCCTCAGCGAGGAACGCTTACGCGAGGCAGTGGAACGCATCTCGCGCGCTCTCGCCACTGGCGGCGCTTCGCATCGTCCATAGCGTCGTCGGATCGCTGTCGCAGCGTCCGACAGCGGTCCTGTGGTCACGGAACCCCGGTATCCTGGTCGAGTAGAACCGTGGTATGACCCCCATCGGCCTGGCACCGCCCCCCCACGACATCGAGCAGGACGACTCCGCCCGAGTGGAGCCGGGCATGCCAGTATGGTCGGCCGTCCGCCGGGCTTCTCGCGACAGCTTTCGCCCGGAGCTCGCCGCGGGGCTGTGGATCTCGTTAGCGGTCCACTTCTTCGCGCTGATCGCTCTGCTGCTGTTCTCGTGGTTCGGCCCGCGGCCGACGCCCGTCCGCGCGCCGGCGGAGGAGACCATCCAGTTCATCGATCTGATCCCGCCCTCGGAGTTCCCCCAGGCGCCGGAGGAGCAAGCTACGGAGACGGGGCAGACGACCGAGCCGGAGGAAGAGGCCGAAATTGGAGCGGTCTCGTTCCCCGCTGCGCCTACCGGCGACGGGGCACCGGCCCCCGGGACCGGCGCGGAGGGTGCGCCCGAGACCGGCGAAGAGGGTGGAATTCCCGTCGCTCCGGGCGGTGCGCCGGGGGCAACCGGCCGTGGCAGCGTGGCGGAACGGCTGCGTCCCGGCTTCAGTGACGCCCGCCTGTACGCCGATCCCGAGCTGGCGCGGCTCCGCGAGGCAGGGCCGTCGAAGGCACAGCAGTACCAGGAGCACCTCCAGCGGCGCATCGAGGCGCTGAACGACAGCCTCTACGGTCGCAGCGGTCCGAAGACCGACTGGACGGTAAAGGATGGCTCCGGTAAGCGTTGGGGCGTGTCGGAGGAAGGCATTCACCTCGGGCCGATTACCATTCCTCGCGCGCTGGTGCCCGTACCGTCCGCCACCGGCACGAACCAGGACATCGAGCAGGCGCGGGAGGAGCGGCGTCAGAAGGAGGAAATCGACCGCCAGGAGGCCGAGCGGGAGCGGCGCAGGGCGCTGGAAGAGCACAACGCCGCGATCGGTGAAAACGCCGGGGGCGACGGTCCGGGAGACACCGAAACCGACGACTGACAAGGCCGACCCTGGAACGCGAATTGCACCCTCGACAGCCGGAGAATGGGTTGTCGGGGGTGTCTTTTTTACCAGCGTCGCCAGAGGACCAGATGCGGTTGTTTCATGAGCCCGAGCCGGACTATGGACGCGACGCGTTGACCTTCGCGCTGGGTGCAGCCGGGGGGCTCGCGCTCGGCCTCCTGCTCGTGCGCAGTCTTCCGACTCCGCAGCGGTCCGGCGACATCGGACGGGGTCTCCGGGAGAGAGCGCGGGCGGTGGCGGGCCGGTTTCGCCCTGCCCGTTTGCGGCGGCGCGGCCCGGAGCAGCGCGAGCTGGCCGCCCTGGAGGATCGGGTTCTCGAGGCCTTTTTCGCCGACCCGGTCCTGAGCGAGCGCGGGATCGACGTGGGGGCAATCAGCCCGGGGATCGTGGAGCTCTCGGGCTCCGTGTGGACGGAGGAGGAGGCAGAGGCCGCGGTGCGCCTGGCCAGCCGGGTCTCCGGGGTGCGGACGGTAGTCAACCGCATGGACGTCGAGGAAGAGGAGGAGAGGCGGCGCAGGCGAGTCGAGGACGATTCACAGACCTCCATTCAGCACGGCATCGCGCGGGTCGGAGGTATGGGGGTTCGGCGACAGGGTCTGGAAACCGAACCGGCTCGTCCCGATGAATCCCGCGACATCGCGCTGAACGCGCTCAACCGCGCCGACCGCGAGCAGCGCGAGGACGAGGATCTGACATCTTCCGCAACGGGCGAGGGGGACCAGCCCTGGCGGCAACGCTTCGCTGAAGACGAGGTCGCCCCCCAGGATCCGCATGGCAAGCACGCGCCGGTGACGCTGGATGCGCCACAGCAGGCTCTGAATTCGAGCTCGCGGGTGGGCGAGGCGCCCAAGCCGGGGGAGCACCTGGCGCTCGAGCAGGCGGACGTACCTGCCAAGCCGCACGGACGAAATTCGGTGTCCGAGGGGAACGAGCCCGCGGAGTAGGTGGTATCGATCCACCGGTGAGCGAAGCGCGCGGCGGTTGCTTCCGCCGCGCGCTTCGTGATTGCGGGAGGACCAGGATCCCTGGGGGGATCCTTTCCATCACGGGCCGACATGGCGAACGAGTCACTGAAAGAGCGCCTCCGCGAGGACCTCAACGCCTCGCGTCGAGCGCGCGAGAAGCTACGCACGCTGGTACTGACCACCTTCCTCTCCGAAATCCGCAACCGCGAGATCGAGCTGGGGAAGGAGGCGGACGATGCCGAGGTCGAACGTCTGCTCGCGTCCGCCATCAAGCGGAGGCGCGAGGCCGCGGAGCAGATGCGACAGGGGGGAAGGGAGGAGCTGGCAGCGCGCGAGGAGGAGGAGGCGGAGATTCTGCGCGCATACCTTCCTCCGCAACTCGACGAGGCCGAGGTGCGCGGCTACGTGCGCGAAGCGATTGCCGCCGGCGCGGCCGACCTCGGCTCTGTGATGAAGTCGGTGATGCCGCGCGTGAAGGGACGCTTCGAGGGGAAGGAGCTGAACCGCATCGCGAGAGAGGAGCTGGGAACGACGGCCGACTGACGTCGGCCGTCAGCTCTCACAAGCGCGAATCCAGCGCATCGAGGACCAGCTCGCGGGCCTGGTGACGCTGCTCGTACCAGCGGGTGCGGAGCAGCGTCTCCCGGTCGAGGTCGGCGTCCTCTAGCCAGTCGAGAAGGGTTTCCTGGTCCATCCCGTCGTAGCCCAGCACCGGCTCTTCCTCGAGATCCTCCTCTTCAGGAGCTTCAAAAGGGCGTGGGAAGCCAGCGGGCATCAACCATCCCCCCCGTGCCGAATCCCTGAACGCGATGAGGATGACCCCCACCGCGGCCCCCGCGAGTAACGCTTTCCAGACGCTCATCGTTGTTCCATTCGAGGTGCACACGCCCGCCTTCGGCCAGGCGCAAGAGGTCTGCCAATCGGTGTTCGCTTCAGTTGGCGTCCGATCCGGACGCTCCCGGCTCTTCGCTGGCGACCGAGAGCTGGCGCGCGAGCATGCGTGAGAGCACACGCGGAGCTCCGTTCACCTGCAGGGAGATGGGGCCGTCGAAAGGCGCAGCTTCGATGACCTGCACCCGCGCCCCCGGGTAGAGGTCGAGCGAGCCGAGGTAGCGAAGCTGCTCCGGCTCATGGACGCGGACCTCGACGATGCGCACCGTATCCCCGGCGGCCAGGTCCGCGAGGGTGGGGTATTCGTCCTGGGCGAGCTCTCCCTGGGCCGTAGGGATGGCCGAGCCGTGAGGGTCACGTTCCGGCTCGCCCAGCAACCGGGCCAGGCGCTCGATCAGCTCATCGCTGGCAGCGTGCTCGAGGCGCTCCGCCTCGTCGTGCACGCGGTCCCACTCGTAGCCGAGCTTTTCCGTCAAGAACAGCTCCAGCACCCGGTGCCGGCGGATGATTCGCAGGCTCGCCAGCTCGCCTGCGGGTGTCAGCCGCACGCCGTAATATGGCTCGTGGCGGAGCAAGCCGTTTTCCGCCAACCGCTTCACCATGGCGGTGACGGCCGCCGCGGAGAGCCCGAGGCGCTCGGCGATCCGCGAAGTGGAGACCGGAGCTTCGGTCTGCTGCAGCGTCCAGATCGCCTTGAGATAGTCCTCGACGACGGGTGTGTACATCCGCTGGAGCCAGGGTTCTTCGGATATCTCGTTGTTGGAAGGCTGCGCTTCCGTCCTTTCGCCGTCAAGGGGAGAAGCCGGCGTGCCGGGGTAGTATGCCGGGGTAGTATATTGACTGCCGAACCCGGGCGGAGGATTCGCACGCTCGCGTATCCGAACATGTCGGCACGGCCATCGCCGACAGCGGGCAGGGGCGGCAGAGTCCGCGTGGCCAATCAGCAGGTGGGAATGAACTCGCACGCACTGGAAGTACTGGGATACCGGGAAGCGCTGTCGATCGTCGGGCGGATGGCCTCCTCCGCTCTCGGCCGCGCCGCCGTGGAGGGGCTGTCTCCCTCGACCGATCCCGGGTGGATCGCCGACGAGTTGGCTTTGGTGACCGAGATGTCGGGGCTGCTCCGGCGCGACGATGGCTGGGGCCTTCCCGCCATCCCCGACCTGCACGACGCGATCCGTCGCCTGCGTGTGGATGGCTCGGTGCTGGAGGGCGAGGAGCTCCGCGCGGCCTCCGTTCTTCTCTCTTCCAGCCACACCGTTCGCCGGAGCCTGCTGGGGCAACGCGAGCAGCTCCCCCGTCTGGCGGCCGAGGCGGAGCCGCTGGCCGACCTTCCCTCGGTGGTCGCCGCAATCGATCGGGCGATCGACGAGAACGGCGAAGTCAAGGACGACGCCTCTCCCGAGCTGGCACGGCTGCGCCGCGCGATCGGGGGTGCCCGCGCTCGCATCGTGGCGCGGCTGAACGCCTATGTCGCCTCGCTGCCGGAGGCGTACCGGGTCCCGGATACCGCGGTGACGATTCGTGAGGGGCGCTACGTGATCGCCATCCGGCGCGAGGGGCGTGCGGAGGTGGGCGGCATCGTACACGACGAATCGGGTACCGGGGCGACCCTCTTCGTCGAGCCGCCGGCGGCGATCGAGATGATGAACGAGCTCCGCGAGATGGAGGCCGAGGCGGCCCGGGAGGTCCGCCGCATCCTGCGCGAGCTCACGGCGTCGCTGCGTCCACACCAGGAGGCGTTGAGTGCGAGCCTGAGCGCGCTCGTGCGCCTCGATACGGTGCTGGCGAGGGCCCGCTACGCCGCCAGCGTCGTCGGTGTCGCTCCGCAGATGGAGGCGGACCGGCCGGCGCCGTACGAAGTGGTGAACGGGCGGCATCCCCTTCTGCTTGCCCGCTCCAGCGAGGTAGTCCCCTTCGACCTGCGCATGGATCCCTCCGAGCGGACGCTGGTCATATCGGGGCCGAACACCGGCGGTAAGACCGTTCTGTTGAAGGCGATCGGCCTTATCTCACTGCTGGCGCAGAGCGGCGTGATCCCGCCGGTATCCGCCGGTACGCGCCTGCCGATCTTCCGCTCGGTCTACGCCGACATCGGCGACGAGCAATCCATCGAGGCCTCGCTCTCGACCTTCTCCGCACATCTCAAGAACCTGCGTGAGACCATTCAGGACGCCGACGCGGATTCGCTGGTCCTGATCGACGAGATCGGGAGCGGCACTGACCCCGTCGAAGGCGCGGCGCTGGCCCGCGCGATTCTGCAGACGCTCACCCGCAGGGGGGCCTTCACGGTGGCGACCACGCACCTGGGCGACCTGAAGCTGATCGCCACCGAGGACGAGCGTGTGGTGAACGCCTCGCTGCAATTCGACGCCGAGCGCCTGGAGCCGACCTATCGCCTGCTCAAGGGGGTCCCGGGGCGATCCTACGGCCTGGCGATCGCGCGCAGACTCGGCATGCCCGCGCAGATCCTGGAGGAGGCAGAGGCGGCGCTTCCCCGGGGTGAGCGCGACGTCGCCCGCCTGCTGCTGGAGCTCGAAGCCAAGGAACAGAGGGCGGAAGAAGCCGCGGCGCGGCTGGAGCGGGAGCTGGCGGAGGTGCGCGCGCGCGGCGAGGCGCTGGAGCAACGCGAGCGCCAGCTGCGCGAGAGGGAGAAGGACGCCGAGCGGAGAGCCCGGCAGCAGGCGCGCGATCTCCTGTTGCACGCCCGGCGCGAGGTGGAGCAGGCAATCGCCGAGGTGCGTGCCGCCGCGGACGAGGCGAAGCTGGAGGAGGCGGCGCGTGCCGCGCGTCGCCGGGTGGAGGAGGCCGCCCGGGCGCAGAGGGAACGGGTGCCGCGGGAGCGACCGCGCAAGCGGGCGCCGGAGGCGGAGAGCACGGCCACCGGACCGCTCGAGATCGGACTGCGCGTCCGCATCCTCTCACTGGGGAAGGTGGGCACCGTGGTGGAGCTGCGAGACGGCAAGGCGATGGTCGAGACCGGCGGGCTGCGCATGCTGCTCCCGCGCGAGGACCTGTCTCCGCTGCCGCCGGGGGATCAGCAGGTCGCCGAGAAGGCCCGTCGGAGCCCGGCCGGCGGGGGCTACATCGACATGACTAGCGAGGCGAGCGCGGAGGTGGACCTGCGTGGATTGCGGGTGGACGAGCTCGAGCTGGCCCTCGGCCGCGCGCTCGACGCCGCGCTGATGTCCGGCCTGCCTTCCTTCCGGGTGATCCACGGCAAGGGAATGGGGGCGCTGCGGGCGCGCGTGCAGGAGCTGCTCCGTGCCGATCCACGGGTCGTGCGCTTCCGGCCCGGGGATCGCTTCGAAGGAGGAACCGGGGTGACCGTGGCGGAGTTCGAGTGATGCCGATCTCCGACGCCCTCCTGGAAGAGGTCCGACAGCGTGCCGACCTGGTGGAGATCGTCAGCGAGCACACCACGCTGAAGCGCTCCGGACGGACCTTCCGCGGACCGTGCCCCCTCCACGGCGGAGAAGGGCCGAACTTCTCCGTCGATCCCAGTCGCAACGTCTTCAAGTGCTTCACCTGCGGCGAGAGCGGGGACGTCTTCTCGTTCCCCATGAAGATGCTCGGCCTGGGTTTCCTCGAAGCCGTGCGCTTCGTGGCGGAGCGCGCCGGCATCGAGATCCCCGAGGATGAACCTGGAGAGCCGCGGGAAGATCCGAACGCCCCCCTGTACGAGGCCAATGCGTTTGCGGCCGAGTGGTTCCAGCGGCAGCTGCGGGAACCGGCGGGAGAGCGGGCGCGGGCCTACCTGGAAGGCCGGGGGATCGACGAGGCGGCGGTAGAGCGCTTCGGCCTCGGATGGGCGCCCGAGAGCTGGAACGCGCTCAGCGAAGCCGCGCGTCGGCAAGGAATTGCGAGCGACGTGTTGCTGGCGGTGGGGCTCGCGAAGTCCCCCGCGAGCGGGCGCGATCCCTACGACGCCTTCCGCGGTCGGTTGATCTTCCCGATCGAAGACCTGGGCGGTCGGGTGGTGGGATTCGGGGGGAGGGTGATCGGGCAGGTGGAGGAGCACATTCCCAAGTACCTCAACTCCCCTGAATCTCCCATCTACCACAAGGGCGAGCTGCTGTACGGCCTGTCGTGGAGTCGGGGCGCGATCCGCCGCGCGGAGAACGCATTGGTGGTCGAAGGCTACATGGATTACGTGAGCCTGGCGGCCCGGGGCGTGGAGAACGTCGTGGCGCCACTGGGAACCGCGATGACCCCCCACCAGGCGCAGCTCCTGGCGCGGTACAGCAAACGGGTCACGCTCCTGTACGACAGCGACACCGCCGGCCTCAAGGCGACCTTCCGCGCGGGCGACGAGCTGCTGCGCGCGGGCGTGGAGGTCCTGGTCGCGACCCTTCCCGAGGGCGAAGACCCCGACTCGCTGGTCCGCGGCCAGGGCGTGAAGGCGCTGCAGGGCTACCTGCGCGACGCGGTCGACGTTCTCGAGCGCAAAATCCAGATCCTCGAGCGCCGCGACCTCTTTCGCTCCATCGCCGGGGTGCGGCGGGCGGTCGATGCGCTGCTTCCCACCGTCCGCGCGGCCGCCGACGAGGTGCTCCGGGGCGTCTACATCACCCGCATCGCCGAGCGTGCCGGGGTGCCCCGGGAGACGATCGAGCGGGAGGTGGCGCAGGCGGAGGAGCGCGAGGCAATTCGGGCGGAGACGCGCCGGAGGTATGAGCTCGCGCAGCAGCGCCGACGCGAGGACGTTCCGATCCGGCTTCCCGCTACGGACACTAACTCCGAGCGGATCGTCCTGCTGCTCCTGCTGCGGGACGAGAGCCTGCTGGAGCGCGCGGCGCGCGACCTGAGCCCCGAGGACTTCAGCGACCCTCGCTATCGGGAGATCTACAGCGAGCTCCTTCATCTGCCTCATCATCGCGATCCGGAGGGGAGCTGGATCGAGGCGTTGCCTCCCGAGCTGATCCCGCTGGTGGAGGAGCTACGGGGAGATCCCGAAGCCGCGTCGCTGACGCCGTCGGACGAATTCTATTCGGCCAGCATCCGCAAGATCCTGCTGCGATCGTACGAAAAGCGGCTGGCGGAGATCCAGAGGGAGGTCAGCATGGCCACGGGGGAGGACCAGATGCGCCTGCTGCTGGAGCAGATCGAGGTGCGGCAGAAGATCCGTGAGCAGGAGCTCACGGAGGCACGGAAGAGCGGTATGCTGCGGGCCGCGCTCCCGGAAGAGAGGACGGGTCGGGGATGACGGTCGAGCCGGGGCTGTGTGGAAGATGCGCGAACGTAAGGGTGGTGGAGACACGTACCGGGAGCCGGTTCTACCTGTGCGAGCTCTCCCGCACCCGGCCGGAGTTTCCGCGCTATCCCCGCCTGCCAGTTCTGAGCTGCCGCGGCTTCGTACCCGATGCCTCCGTTACCTCGTCCAACCCGGCACCGCCCTTCGCGTGACCGGGCGATCACCACTCCGGCCGCGCCGGCACGGCCGCTTGATCTTCCGCCGCCCCGGCTTAGCTTCCGCGCCATGCAGATTCACGTAGCCCGCCGCGTTTCGCGGCCGCTCGATCGACGCTGGGTGATCGCCCCGGCGCCCCCTCTCGAGGCGGTCGAATCGCTCTCCCGCAACCTGTCGTTGCCCCCGGTGCTCTGCCGCGTGCTGGCCGCGCGCGGCATCCACGACGTGGAAGCGGCGCGCGAATACCTCCGGCCGCGGCTACACCACATCCACGACCCCACGCTGCTGGCGGGCATGGGGGACGCGGTGGCGCGGCTGGCCCGCGCGGTACGGTCCGGCGAGACGATCCTCGTCCACGGCGACTACGACGTGGACGGAATCTGCGCGACGGCGGTGTACGTGCGCGCGCTGCGGATGATGGGCGGGCGGGCGGAGGCGTTCGTCCCGCACCGGCTCAACGACGGCTACGACCTGACCCACGCGGGGGTGGGCGCCGCGCAGGCGGTAGGGGCGGGGCTGATCCTTACCGGCGACTGCGGCATCGTGGCCCATCAGGCGATCGAGTTGGCGGCGCGCTCCGGGATCGACGTGGTGGTCACCGATCACCATACACCGGGCCCCACCCTGCCCGACGCGATCGCGGTGGTGAACCCGAACCGGCCGGATTGTAGCTATCCGGACAAGGGGCTCGCCGGCGCAGGGGTCGCCTACAAGGTCTGCTGCGCCCTGGCCGCGGAGCTGGGTTTTCCGGTGGAGCGGCTCGTCTGTTTCCTCGACCTCGTGGCCATCGCCACGATCGCGGATCTGGCGCCGCTCACTATGGAGAACCGGGCGCTTGTGCGCTGGGGGCTCAGCATCCTTCCCGACACGCCGAACCCTGGACTGCGGGCCCTCCTGGTCACCACCGGGCTCGCGGGACGGGGCCCGATCTCGGCCGGACAGGTGGGTTACGTGCTCGCGCCCCGCATCAACGCGGTCGGCCGGATGGGAGAAGCGCTGCGGGGTGTCCAGCTACTGCTGACCGACGATCCCCACGAGGCGCGCCGCATCGCGGCCACGCTGGAGGAGGAGAATCGGTGGCGGCGCGAAGTCGACGCCGAGACCCTGCGCGAGGCGATGGCGATGCTGGAGCGGGCGTACGACCCCGCGCGGGACCGGGGGCTGGTGCTCGCGTCGGAGCGCTGGCACCCGGGAGTGATCGGAATCGTGGCCTCGCGGGTGGTGGAGGAGGTGCACCGGCCCACGGTGCTGATCGCGCTCAACGGCGAGGAGGGAAGGGGAAGCGCGCGCTCCATCCCGGGGTTCCACCTCTACGAGGCGATGCGGGCCTGCGCGCACCACCTCACCCGCTTCGGTGGGCATCGCGCTGCCGCCGGCTGTTCGCTCACCCGCGATCGGGTGGATGCCTTCCGCGCCGCGTTCGATGCGGAGGCGCGGGCGCGTCTGAGCGAAGAGCAGCTCATCCCCGAGGTTCGTATCGATCTGGAGGTCTCCCTGGCCGAGATCGATCATGGTCTCTACCGGTTGCTGAAGCACGCGGCGCCCTTCGGAGTGGGTAACCCTACCCCGGTGTTCGCCGCCCGGGGCATCCGTCTGGCGGGCACGCCACGGGTGGTCGGCAGGCGGCACCTGCGCATGACGCTGGCGATGGACGGCGCACGCCTGGAGGCGATCGGTTACGGAATGGCGGAGCGGCTCGCCGAGGTGAACAACGCGGCTCGCCGGATCGACGTGGCGTTCAAGCTGGACGAGAACCACTGGAACGGTCGCACCGAGCTGCAGGCAAAGCTGCTCGACCTGCGGCCGGCGCAGTGAGGATCATTGCCGGGAGCTGGGGAGGGCGCATCATCGCGGCGCCACCGGGCCGCGATACCCGTCCCACCGCCGATCGAGTGCGCGAGGCCTGGATGAGCGCCGTCGCGCCGGAGCTTCCCGGTGCGTCGGTGCTCGATCTCTTCGCCGGCTCCGGGGCGCTGGGGCTGGAGGCGCTGTCGCGAGGGGCGCGCGAGGCCACCTTCGTCGAGCGGGCGCCCGCGGCACTGAAGGTGCTTCGGGCCAACATCGAAGCGCTCGGGGCGGGTCCGCGCGCGACGGTTCACGCGGTCGACGCACTCCGCTACCTCGACGGGCTCGGGGAGCTGGCCTTCGATCTCGCCTTCGCTGACCCGCCATACGGCCGGGGGCTGGCATCCGCGGTGGTCGAGCGATTCCGCGCCCGGCCCTTTGCCCGACTCCTGGTGGTGGAACATCGCCGCGACGACGATCTCCCGGAGGGAGCGGGCGACCGCGTGCGCAGCTACGGCGACACCCGGCTGACCTTCATCTCCGCCCCCGAATGAGCCGCGAATGAACGAACGCGCGCGAGTGGCCCTCTGCCCGGGCTCCTTCGATCCCCTGACGCTGGGTCACGAAGACATCGTACGCCGCGCGCTGCAACTGGCGGACGAGGTGATCGTGGCCGTCGGGCACCAGCCGAGCGAGACGAAGCGGCACCTCTTCGCGATCGAGGAGCGGCTCGAGCTGATCCGCGAGGTGTTCGCGAACGAGCCGCGCGTGATCCCCGCCGAGTTCCAGGGGCTGACCGTCGAGTTCGCTCGTCAGCGGGGCGCCAGCCTGATCGTGCGTGGTGTGCGTACAGCCGGGGATTTCGAGTACGAGGCCCGCATGGCGCGGATGAACCGCGCCCTTGCTCCCGGGATCGACACCGTCTACCTGGCCGCCGATCCCAGGCACGTGTTCCTTTCGGCGTCGCTGGTACGGGAGGTGTGGTCGCTGGGAGGAGACGTGGCGCCGTTCGTCTCGCCCCCCGTGCTTCGCGCGTTGGAGAGGCGGCGGGAGGGGAGCGGATGAGCTTCCTGGAGGGATTGCGGCGCCGGGCTCGGGAGCGGAAGCGTCGGCTGGTGTTTCCCGAAGGGCTGGATCCGCGAACCCAGGCCGCCGCGCGCCGGCTGGCGGAAGAGGGCTTGGCGGAGCCGATCCTCATCGTCCCGGCGGACCGGCGGAGCGAGCTCGAGGCCTCGCATCCGGGCATTCGCTGGTTCGATCCTGACGACGACGCGTGGCGGGGGAGGCTGGGCCAGATTCTGTGGGAGCGGCGTCGGGCGAAAGGGATGACCCAGGAGGACGCCCTGAAGCTCGCGGGCGAGCCACTGATGTGCGGCGCACTGCTGGTGGCGGCCGGGGAAGCGGACGGGTCCGTTGCGGGGGCGGTGAACGCGACGAGTGACGTGCTGCGCGCGGCTTTCTGGGCGATCGGGCCGGCGCCGGGGATCACCACCGTGTCCTCGGCCTTCTACATGGTCCTCCCGCCCCGCGGGGAGGAGCCCGCGCGGGTGCTCACCTTCACCGATGCCGCCGTGGTGCCGGAGCCGACGCCCTTGCAGCTTGCCGAGATCGCCCTGGCGGCCTCGGAGGCGAGACGGCGGGTAGTGGGGGACGAACCGCGGGTCGCCTTTCTCTCCTACTCCACCCACGGCAGCGCGCAGGGTCCGCTGGTCGACCGGGTGCGGGAGGCCGTAGCTCTGTTCCGCAAGCGGGCACCGCATATTCCCTCGGACGGCGAGTTGCAGGCGGATGCGGCGCTGGTGCCTGCCGTTGCCGAGCGAAAGGCACCGGGCTCACCCCTGGCGGGAACGGCGAACGTTCTGGTCTTCCCCAACCTCGATGCCGGCAACATTGGCTACAAGCTGGTGGAGCGCCTGGCCGGCGCGAGGGCGATCGGCCCGATCGTGCAAGGGCTTGCCCGTCCGTGCAACGACCTCTCCCGCGGAGCGGGTCCGGACGACATCGTGAACGTCGCCTGCATCACAGCGCTGATGGCGTCGGGAGGGGAGGGCGCGTGATCGATTACGCGGGCCATGGTCGTACCTGTCGGGCGTGAGGGGGAAGGGGGGCTGCCAGGACGCGTGGCGGGTGGGTTCCAGATGGGTTACATCAGGTGCGCGCGAGTGCGTCCCAGCACGCCCTGGCGCGCCGGATCCGGATAGACCAGAATCAAACTCCGCGCCTGCATTCGCCCCTCTGCGCGACTTCCGCAGGGGTATGGGGATTGGCACGTGCCTTGCCCTGGGTACCGCGCATTCTTGCGCCCCACCTTCAGTCAAGCGGAGGATTCATGAGCTTCCAGACGAGCAAGGAGAACGGTGTGGTGGTCGTCGATGTCGACGGGCAGCTCATCGTTGGTAACCGTCAGGAACTGAAGCAAAAGGTGCTCGAAGAGCTCGAGGCCGGTGAGCGCAAGTTTCTCATCGACTTCGCCAACACCGGTTACATCGATTCATCCGGGCTTGGCGTGCTGGTGAGCCTGTCGAAGAAGATCCGCGAGCAGAACGGCGAGCTGCGCCTTGCCAACCTGAACGAGGATCTCCGGACCCTGTTCGAGCTGACGAAGCTGGACACTCTCTTCAACATCGCGGACTCGCGCGAGGAGGCGCTCGCGGGGTTCTGAAGTCGTGCCCGCCCAGCCCAGTGGTACCGACTCCGAACCAAACTCCATGAACCGAGGTCTCCCGACGGAGGAGACGAGGCGGGGCAGCTCCGGAAGGACCGAGTTCGTCCTTCAGTTACCGAGCGATCTGCGGATGATCGAGGCTGCCGTATCCTACCTCGTCGGCCGCTGTCGTGCGCATGCGTTCCGCGGTTCCCGCCTCAGCCTCAACTTCCGCGTGGGGGTCACGGAGGCCCTCGCCAACGCCGTCCTCTACGGCAGCCGCGAGGACCCCGCGAAGTACGTGCGGGTGGAGGTGTGCATCGATAGTTCCCGCGTGGAGGTGTGCGTGCGGGATCCAGGCCCGGGGTTCGACCCGGATGCGGTCCCCGATCCCACCCTTCCCGAGAATCGCCAGCGGCCGGGCGGACGGGGGCTCTTCCTCATCCGGCAGCTGATGGACGAGGTCGAGTTCAGCGAGCGCGGCAACGCCATCCGGCTGGTCCTGCTGCGCGAGGCGCCCACCCGCCGCATGGTGCCGCGGTGACCCGGTCCCGTCGCGGCGCCCCCGGTGTGATCTCGCCGGAATGTCACGATCCTTCGGATCGATCCGGAGGCCCGAGTCGAATGGAATCCGCTTCCCGCCCCATGGTCCTGCCCGAGAGCGTCACGCACCTCCTGCGTGAGTTCCGGGATGCGTACGGCCTGGAGGCGGTCGTCTGGGTGAGAGCGGCGTCGGGGTGGCGGCGGGCGGACCACGGGACCGGATACCACGGGGCAGAGAAGGTGGTAGCCGATCTGTCGCCGGATGCCGCTCCCATCATCACCGACGTCGGGCCGGAGATGGCCGTTCAGGTCCTCGGCGGGGAGGATCCGCGGCGGCACGCCCGCTTCCTCTCCAGCGTGCTGGCCACCGCGATGGAGCACGAGCAGGAGTCTCGCTCCTTCGGGCAGGAGATCGGCTATCGCTACGAGGAGATCACCCTCCTCTATTCGATCAGCGAGATCCTGGGCTCGGTGATCTCTCTCGAGCAGGCGGCCAACACGATCCTCAAGGAGGTCGCCACCACCCTCAGCGTGAAGCAAGCGGCCCTCTGGCTCCACAACCCCGAGAGGCAGACGCTGGAGCTGGTGGCCTCCTACGGCGCCCCCGGGGCGACCGAGCCGATCGCGGTGGACGACCAGACCTCGATTGCGGCAGCCGTCTTCCGTGACCGCATACCCATCAACTTCGAACCGGAGGAGCAGGTCGCCGAGAAGAGGGCCGCTCCGGAAGCCGATCCCCACCGCTCGCTGCTCTCGGTGCCCGTGATCTACAATCCTCCGGAAGGCGAGGCACGGACGATCGGCGTGATCAACCTGATCGGGCACGGGCGAGGCCACCGCTTCCTGGCCGGCGACGAGAAGCTGATGATGGCGATCGCCAGCCAGATCGGCGCGGCGGTCGAGAACAGTCGCCTGGTAGAGGCGAGCCTGCAGCAGGAGCGGATGGAACGGGAGATGGAGCTCGCCCACGACCTCCAGCTCAAGCTCCTCCCGACTCTGGAGCAATTCGACGGTTACGCCGAGGTGGCCGCGCGCTGCGTTCCGGCCGAATCGGTGGGCGGAGACTTCTATCACCTGTTCCGCCTGCCGGGGTCGCGACTGGGGGTGATGATCGGCGACGTTTCCAGCCACGGCTTCGGGGCGGCGCTGATCATGGCCCTGTCGATGAGCGCTGTGGCCATCCACGCATCGGAAGGCGACTCGCCCGCCGAGGTCCTTCGCCGCACCCACCAGACGCTCATCGACGAGCTGGAGAGCACGGAGATGTTCCTGACGCTGTTCTACGGCGTCATCGACCCCGGTCGAGGTGAGCTCGCCTACGCCAATGCCGGGCACGCCCAGGCATTCGTCCTCGATAGCCAGGGCGGATCGAAGCGCCTCAACGCCACCAACCCGCCGCTGGGCATCGTGGACCTGGACGCCTACGGGGAGGAGACCACCGACTGGCGTCGGGGCGACGACCTGCTGCTCCTCTTCACGGACGGTCTCTCGGACGCGCTGGACCTGGGCGAGATCCGCGGCCAACAACGGGTGCTGGACGAGGTGATCGCGCACCGCCACCTGCCAGTTCAGAGCGTACTCGATCACCTCTTCGCGCTTCCGGTGGCGGATAACGTCCACGTGGACGACCGTACCGCCGTCCTGGTCCGCTTCTGACCCGATGCCCCCACCACCTCCGCGCGAGGGACGCCCGGCGCACCGGGCGAAGCGTTCGCTGGGCCAGAACTTCCTGATCGACCCCAACCTGCAGCGCCGGATCGTCGATGCCGTCCAGCCCGACGCCGAGGACGAGGTGATGGAAATCGGACCCGGCCAGGGCGCGCTTACCCGACACCTCGCGGGGCGGGTTCGTCGGCTGGTGCTGGTGGAGCTGGACCGTGACCTGGCGGCGCGCCTGCGCGAACAGTATGCGGGACGGCCGGATGTCGAGATGATCGAGGGCGACGTACTCGAGCTGAAGCTGGAGGACGTGACGACGGACGTCGCCGCCCTGAAGGTCATCGGTAATATCCCCTACAACATCACCACCCCGATCGTCTTCTCCCTGCTCGAGCGGCGTCCGCGGCCTCGCATGATCGTGCTGATGGTGCAGCGCGAGGTGGCAGAGCGAATGGCCGCGGCACCGGGTGGCAAGGACTATGGTGCCCTGGCGGTGGGCGTGCAGAGCGTCGCGACCGTGCAGCGGGTCCTCAGCGTCGGCCGCCGCGCCTTCCGGCCCGTGCCGGACGTCGATTCGGCGGTCGTGCGCATCGTCCCTCGTACGCCGCTCCCGCTGAGCGAGTCGGAGGAGATGGCACTGCGGGAGTTGACCCGACGTGCCTTCGGCCAGCGGCGCAAGCAGTTCCAGAAGATCTTGCGAGATAGCTACCGGCTGGATGCAAAGGACATCGAGGAGTTGGAGCGCAGCCTTGGATTCGATCTGCGGCAGCGGCCCGAGAGCTTCGCCCCCGGGGAGTTCGTCCGGCTCGCTCGCGCCCTTCCACCGCCGGTCTGATCCCCGGACTCGTTGACGATCGCCCCCGCGCCGACCTATTTTGTGAAACAATTCACAAATGAGTCGGGGGGCTCCAGTGGTATGAAGAAAAACCGAGCGGGCGGGGAGGCGAGGTCCAGGATCGCGGAGTCGACCGTCCGACGACTGTCACTCTACCTTCGCTTCCTCCAGGAGGCGCAGGCGGCGGGAGACACCACGATCTCGAGTGAGGAGCTCGCGGAGCGCGGAGGTACGACCTCCGCCCAGGTGAGGAAGGACCTCTCGTTCTTCGGCTCGTTCGGCAAGCGGGGATTGGGTTATTCCGTCCCGGAACTGCTTCGCGCGCTGGAGGAGATCCTCGGGCTGGATCGGACCTGGAACGTGGCCCTGGTCGGAGCGGGTAAGATCGGCTCCGCCCTCATCTCCTATCGCAACTTCCAACGCCGCGGCTTCCGCATCCGCGCGGTTTTCGACACGGATCCCGAGAAGATCGGCACGCGCTGGGGGTCACAGCCGATCCTCTCGGATGACGAGATGGAGGCCGTGCTGGCGCGGGAGTCGATCGAGATCGCGATCGTGGCCGTTCCGGCCGACGCCGCGCAGCCGGTGGTGGACCGGCTGGTCAATGCCGGCGTCCGCGCCATCCTCAACTTCGCCCCGGTCCGCCTGCGCGTTCCCGACGACGTGGCGCTGCGCAACGTGGACATGGTCGTGGAGATGGAGGGGCTGTCGTTCGCGCTGAACAGCTCGAAGCTCGGCGCCCGAAGTTAGCCGCCGGACGCCGCCCCTTTGGTCCGGCGCCGGCATTCTTTCTGCTGCGTCCGCTCCGCTGACGCGTCGGAAGCGTCGCGACTTCTGGCGCCGCCCTTCCGTTCCACGATTCCACGTTCCAACTTCTCGCCTTGGTCTCGGTTACTTCCGAAATCGGCCCTCTCCGCACGGTGATCTGCCATTCACCGGGGGCCGAGCTGCTTGCGGTCACCCCTTCCAACCGCGAGCGCTTCCTGTACGACGACATCGTCGATCTGGAGCAGGCACGCCGTGAGCACGAGCGCTTCCGCTCCATCCTCGGCCGCTTCGCCGAAGTGCTCGAGCTGAGCGACCTGCTCACGGAGATCGTGGACAACGAGGAGGTGCGCAGCTTCCTCGCGAATCGCGTCACCACCGTCTCCTCGTCCGCGCCGCTGGGACGGATGCTGCGGGAGATGCCCGGTCCGGAGCTGGTTTCGACCCTCATCACCGGACTCGAGGCGACGCAGGGGCCTGTTTCCCGACTGCTGAACAAGGTCGGTTACGAGCTCCCCCCGCTCCCCAACCTCTTCTTCACGCGCGATGCCGCCATCGTGGTGAACCGCAGCGTGATCATCGGGGCGATGAAGTACGCGGTGCGCTGGACCGAGGAGCTGCTGATGAAGGCCCTGTTCCGCTACCACCCGCGCCTCACCAACGAGGGGTTCATCTACGACGGCTCGGAGGAGAGTCGCAGCGACTACACGATCGAGGGGGGCGACGTATTGATCCTGCGGCCGGATCTCGCCATGATCGGCCTGTCGGAGCGATCCAGCCCGGCCGCGATCGAGTCGCTGGTGGAGGGGCTGCGGGACAAGGCGGGGATCGAAGACGTGCTCATCGTGGTA
>DASVBS010000062.1 GCA_036375715.1 Longimicrobiaceae bacterium
GAGACGTTCTCACGCGGGAGGGAGCATGAAGATCGGCATCATCGGGGCAGGGATGATCGGCGGCACGCTGGCGCGTCGGTTGACCGCGCTCGGGCACGAGGTCTCGATCGCGAACTCGCGCGGCCCGGAGACGCTGAAGGAGCTCGCGGCGGAGACCGGGGCGCGGCCGGTGACCGTGCACGAGGCGGCGCGCAGCGGGGAGGTGGTCGTCGTCACGATCCCGCAGGGGCGGATCCCCGACCTTCCCAAGGACCTCTTCGAGGGCGTCCCCGAGGACGTGGTGGTGGTGGAGACCGGCAACTACTACCCGGCCCGGGATGGCCGCATCGAGGCGCTCGAGGCGGGGATGCCGGAGAGCCGCTGGGTGTCCAACCACCTCGGACGGCCGGTGGTGAAGGCCTTCAACAACATCTACTACCGGAGCCTGCTGGAGAAGGGGCGGCCCGCCGGGGATCCGAACCGGGTCGGGCTACCCGTGGCGGGCGATCGCGAGCGGGACAAGCAAATCGTCCTGCGGCTGATCGACGAGCTGGGCTTCGACAGGGTGGACGCGGGCACGCTGGACGAGTCGTGGCGCCAGCAGCCCGGCACGCCGGTGTACGTGGCCGATCTCAATGCGGAAGGAGTGCGGCGAGCGCTGGCGGAGGCCACCCCCGAACACATCGCCCGGTTCCGCGCCACCGGACACAGCCGGGCTGCGTCGAGTTCGCGGACCTGAGCGCCCCCGAGGAGACCCAAGGAAGGCGCCGAGCTCTTTTCCGGCGGTCACGGGTGATTGCAGTGGTCACGGAGGATTGCGGCGGCGCCTCCCTGACCGCTGAAGCTTCGCCGCGGCCCTCCCGAGGCCCCCGCGCTTCCCGACAATCTCGGGCCCCACACGGAGGCGCGGACCCGCTTCGAGGAGCGGCGCAGCGAGCGCGGACTGCGAGCGGCACCCTCCCGACTCAACCCCCGCCGGCCGCCGACGGCGGGGAGAAGTCCCTCACCCGCGCGGCGTGGAGACCATACAGCTCGAACGCCTCATTGCGGCTCTGTTGCGGTGCGTCGCTCACGTAGAGCTGTCGGATGCCTTCACGCACCGCGACGGCCGTACGCGCGCTGGCGTAGAAGCGGTGCAACGCCGCCGTCTCCTCGGCGGAGAAAGCTTCGGGGACGAGGTCGATCTGGCCCTCCCACGCCGTGGCGATGACCGGCGGCGCGGGGTACATGCCGGCCCGGTTCACCGGAGGCACGTCGGAGGGCTCGTACTCTTCGGATACCCGCCGCCAGTCGGCCGCGAAGTTCTCGCGGTTCACTTCCACCTCGCTCAGGATGGTGAGGCGCGCGATCCGCACCGCCTCGGCGTGCCGACGCTTCGCCTCGCGGTTGTTCAACTTCACCGCGGCGATCGCCGCCCCGAAGCCGAGCGCCGCACCGACCAGCGCGCCGGCCAACCCGACCCAGGCATCCCCCGAGATTCCCGCTTCGCTGCTCGGAGCACTCCCGGGTGTGTCGACCTGCGCTCCCGAGGCCGTCGAGGGCTCGGCGGGAGGAGCCTGCCCGTGGACCTCTCGCGCCGGGAGAAGGAACAGACAGGTCGCAGCCAGCACCACCCACCGGCGGGGCGATCGATTCGTCATCCGGAGCTCCGAGGTTTGACTCCAACGTGAGGATGTCGAGCGGCTGCCGCGCCCGCCGGGAGCGAGCACTTACAGCTCGAGCCGGTGCGTCTCCCCGATATCGGGTTGCGAGCCGGTGACCATCCCCTTGGCCAGCTCGAAGAGCACCATCGGCTTCGACTTCTCCCGCCGCATGTACACTACGCTGTCCGCGTCCACCAGTACCAGCGCGAGGCGCGGATCGTCGGGGCCGCCGTCGCGGGTCTCGTCGATCTTGCCGAACCAGGCGCGCCAGTCGGGCTGGTACAGCTCGCGGACCTTCGCGCGGTCCGTAGAGATCCGGGCGGTGCCGCTCACCGACACCCACTCGTACGAGTCGGTGTCGAAGTAGGCGAGATTCACGTGCGGGTCGCCCTGCAGTTCGTCCAGCTTGTGTGACTCGATGTCGGTGACGAACCAGATGTCCGCCAAGGGGTCGCGCTTCTGCGTCGCCATGGGCCGCGAGACCAGGCGCCCGTCGGGACGACGGGTGGTGAACATCGCGGTCTCGATCTTGTCGATCAGCTCATACAGCTCGTCGAGCTGCTTGGCCTGCGAATGGGTCGACATGGCATCTCCAGGTCAGGTGTGGAGAGCAGGCCAGGTGCAGGTTGGGTGCCCGGACTCCGGCTCGAGGGCGGGGGAGGCTCTCCCGCCCTCTACCTTGTTCCGGCCCGGCGGCTCCGTATCTTCCGCCGACGGGAGGAGCTCCGTCCTGTGAGCCTCTTCCCAGGTCAACGTCGCGCGGATGAGTCCGCCGGAGCCGTCGGCTCGCCCACGGGCAGCGAAGGTCCGGTCGAGGCATCCGTGGGCATCTATCGACGCGGAAGTGAGGAGACTAGCCCATGAGCATCGCGGACACGCTGCTGCCCGAGTTCGACCAGGAGATGGCCACCACCCGGCGCGTCCTCGAGCGCGTCCCCGACGATCAGCCCGATTGGAAGCCGCACCCGAAATCCTTCTCCATCGCCCACCTGGCCCAGCTCGTGGCGTCGCTGCCGGGATGGATCGGGCAGACCCTGACCAGCACCGAGCTCGACCTGGCCGCCGGTGGCGGCGGATACACCAACGAGACCACGGAAACCTTGTTGAAAACGTTCGACGAGAACGTGCACAGCTCCCGCGAGGCGATCGCCAACGCCAAAGACGCCGACTACGACGTCCCCTGGTCGCTGAAGATGCGGGACCAGATCCTGTTCACCCTCCCGCGAAGCGTGGTCGTCCGCCAGCACATCAGCCATCTGGTTCACCACCGGGGGCAGTTGACAGTGTACCTGCGGCTGCGGGATGTGCCCGTCCCGTCGATCTACGGGCCGACGGCGGATGAGGGATGGGGGACGGAGAGAAGTTAGAAGCTAGAAGTTAGAAGCTAGAAGGTCACATCTGCGTTGACCCACCGGTAGGGGCGGCCCCTGGTTGCGGGCCGCACGAGCGGCTGAAGGTCGAATCGTGAGAATCGACCGCATTCGTGCCTGGCGGCAACAAGTGCAGCCACAAGGGTTGCAGCAAGGGCCCGTCCCTACAGGAGGAATTCTAGCTTCTAGCTTCCGGCTTCCAGCTTCTAACGTCCTGCCTCTACCCCCTCCCCCCTCCTCAGATACGCAAACAACGCCAGCACCTCCTCGTCACTCAACCCCCGCAACAGCCCGTCCGGCATCAGCGACGTGTCGGACACCTCGCGCGACTGAATATCGGACTTGGCCAGCACCAGCGGGGGCTGGCCGACCACGCGCAGGGTGATCTGCCGCGCGTCCTCGGCGATGACGTTGCCCATGTGGGTGCGGCCGTCGCGCATGGTCACCACCACCAGGCGGTAGTCATCCTGGATGACCTCGCTGGGATTCAGGATGTTCGACAGCAGCCACTCGACGTTGCCGCGGCTCGTGCCGGTGAGCTCGGGACCCACCTCGCCTCCTTCGCCGAACAACACGTGGCAGGAGCCGCAGGTGCGCCGGAACACCTCCCGACCCGCCGCGGCGTCGGCCTCGCGGATCGCCTCCTCGGTGAGCAGGGAGCGATAGTGGGTGTAGGCCGCCTGCTCCTCGGCGGAGTCCAGGTCGATCATCCCCCACACCTCCACGAAGCCGGCCCCCACCACGCGGCGGAGCTGCCGCGCCACGCCCGCGGGGATGTCGCGCCGCGCCACCCGCCCCTCGCGTATCGCGTCGGTCAGCTGCCGTCCGTACACCGGACGTGACGCCATGGTCAACAAGACCTCGCGCTTCTCGTCCTGGGTCAGCGCGTCGTACATCGCCAGGAGGGTGTCGCCCAGCGCCCCGCGGTCGTACGCCGCCACCGCGCGGATCGCCTCAATACGCAGCTCCGGATCCCGCAGCAGCGCCGGCAGCTCGTCGACCAGCTCGGGACGCTGCCGCAAAGCCAGGGCGGCCAGCGCCCTCCGGCGCCCCTCGGGCTCCGCGCCTGCGTTGTGTAGGACCGCCAGGTTCCGCTGCGCCGCCTGCGCGTCGCCGAGGAGCTGCGCGACCTCGCCGGCCAGCTCGCGCGCTGCCGGATCGGCCTCCAGGATCGGCAGCACCCGCTCCCACCCGGGCGGCGAGTCTACATCGCGGCGTCCTTCGAGCGCGGTGCGCATCCCCCGCAGCAGGGCCGGGCGCGCCGCCTCATGACGCTCGAGAGCGGACACCAGCGCCCCCAGCGAGTCGGCGTCCACGCTGCGGCGGGCGACCAGCTCGGTCACCAGCGGGATGCGGCTCTCGCCGGCGAGGTCCAGCGCCCGCGTCGCCCCCGACGCCACCAGCGGCTCCACGCCGTACCAGATCAGCTTGGGGATGTTGTGGTCCTCGGCATCCTCGGGTCGGGCCAACAGGCCACGGGCAATCTCCCATCGCGATTCGTCCTCCAGGCGCTGCAGCGCCGCCGCCAGGTACTTGCGCACCACCGGCGAGGGGTCGCTGCGCGCCAGCGCCGCGAAGCGCGCAATCACGTCGGGCCCGGGATCGCCCTCCTCGGTGAGTAGCTGCACGGCCCAGCCACGCACGTACTCCTCCGGATCCTCGAGCGCGAGACGCAGCCTCTCACCGCCCACGCCGCCGCTCACGTGCAGCGCCCACATCCCGCGCAGCCGCAGCTCCACCGGCTCACCCTCGTTCTCGAACAGGGCGACGAGCGCCCGCCGCGCGGCTTCATCGATCTCGCCGTTCACGGCACGCTCCTGCAGCTCCAGCCGCGCCCGGCGCGCATGCCAGTCGCTCGGGCTCCGCTGCAACTCGGCCAGCTGCAGGTCGCTCATCTTCGAGAGGTCGTCGTAGCGCCCGGGGAAATCCTCCGCCCGTGACACCTCTGGAGAGATGCGGTAGATCCGCCCGGTCTCCTTCCCGGTCACGCTCCCGCCGGTGATGTCGGGGTCGTGCCAGTCGAGCACGTACAGCGCGCCGTCGGGCCCCACCTCGACGCTGAAGCCGATCCACTGGGCGTTGTTGGCCATCAGCACCTCGTCCCCGTGCCGGGCGACGAAGCCGGACCCCACCGGCTCGAGCACGTCGGAGAGCACCGCGTGCTCGTGGATGTTGGCCATGAAGAGTCGCCCGCGGTGCACCTCGGGGAAGGCGTCGGATTGATAGATGCGCGCGCCGCCGTGCGCCGAGCGGTGCCGGTGGTCGACGATGGGCCCGATGTCGGTGTAGACGTAGGGGTTGAAGTGCCGCCCACCCTGGCGCATGTAGATCCCGCCGGGGATCACGTGGAAGGCGTGCGGGATGACGCAGGCGGTGATGAAGAGCTGCCCGTGCGCGTCGTAGTCGATCCCCCAGGGGTTGCTGAACCCGTGCGCCACCACCTCGAAGCGCCGGGTGACGGGGTGATACCGCCACACTCCGCCGTCGATGTCGACCCCCTCACCCTCCAGGATCCGCTCCTCCGGGAAGGGCTCGCCCGGGCGGATCAGCCGATCATTCGGCCCCGGCGGCCGGATGCGAGACGGAGTGGCGAACCCCTCCAGCCCGTATAGCCAGCCATCCGGTCCCCAGGTAAGGGAGTTGACCGTCTCGTGGCGGTCGCGGATCCCCCAGCCGGTGAGCAGGATCTCGATGTCCTCCATGTCCGCCCGATCGTCGCCGTCACGGTCGGGGACGAAGAGGAGGTGCGGCGGGGCGCCCAGAAAGACCCCGCCGAAGCCGACCGCGAGCGCGCTGGGGAACGGGATCCCCTCCAGAAAGACCTTGCGACTGTCGGCGCGGCCGTCGTGGTCGGTATCCTCGAGGATGAGGATGCGGCTGTCGCCGGAGCCGGAGAAGCCGGCGCCGCGTGACTCGTAGTCCCGGTTCTCGGCGATCCAGAGCCGGCCGCGGTCGTCCCAGGCGAAGGCCATCGGCTGGGTGAGCATCGGCTCGGAAGCCCAGGCGTTCACCTGCAAGCCGTCGAGCAGGGTCATCCGCTCCACCTGCTCCTGGGCGGTCAGGAAGTCCGCCTTGAAGCCCTCCTCCCGCGCCAGGTTCCACAGCTCGGTGGTGGTGTAGGTGCCGGAGCGGCCGGTGTATTCCTCCCACAGGCTCAGGATCTCGACGTCGTTCCGCTCACCGGTGTGGAAGACGAGTCGGTAGCGCATCACCTCGGTGGCGCCCGCCTCGATCGTCCAGTCTCCCAGGCGGGAGCGTGCCGGCCCCACGCCGAGCTGACCATCGACCCGCCAGGGGGTCGGATAGCCGCCGTTGTCGGGGTGATCGAAGATGGCGACGTGTGCCGCATCCTCGCGTCCTTCAACCACCATCCCCACGTCCAGCCACATCGCGCGCTTCCCTTCCGCCGCCTCGTTGCGCTGGCGCGCGGCGTTCACCGCATCCCCCTCGATTCCTTCGCGCCAGGGCATGCGCAGGAAGAGCCCGCCGTAATCGTACTCTCCGATGGTCACGTCCGTCTGCGCGGTACCCCGCCACTCCAGGTCGAGCAGGTAGCGCCCGTCTTCGACGCGCATCGTCCAGATCTGCGTCTCCCGGAGGATCGGCGCGCCCGACTCGTCCAGCAGGTCGTACACGGTCTGCCAGATCACCCGCTCTCCCGATTCCTCGACCACCTCGAGGGAGACCCGTCGCCAGTGGGAGGCGCCGGGATTGTGGAAGAAGTCGCGGCCGTTCACCCGGGCGAATCCCCAGTAGAGTCCCGTCTGGTGGGGATGGTGACCGGGGCTGAACTCGGTGAAGGCGCCACGCCCGTCGAGCGGGACGATCGGGTGCAGGTAGGGCCGATGGTCGGCCCGGGCGTTGGCGGTGAGGATCGCGTGCGGGGTCCCCGCCCGGTGGACCGTGAGGGTGCCCGCTGCCTCGTCGACCTGCACGGTCAGCGGGTCGGCCGGCGGCTGCGCAGGTCGCGAGGCGGCCGCGCCGTAGCCGAGGGCGAGCAGGGTGATCGCGGTCGTGATCGCGGGAAGGCGGAGCGTGCGCATGTTCCGAGCGACGTGCCGGAGGTGAACCGAAGTGATCGAAGCGGGGGTGTGGACAGCTCCCCGAAGATATCCATTCCGCGCGGGGACACAAACCACCATCGTTCACCCTGTCGTCCGTCTCCGCTCGAGACGTTGAACGGCCTGGCGCTGCAGCCGAGGCTCCACGCTGAAGCCGAGGAACCGTACAGCCCAGGGGCATGGCTGCAGCCAGGGATCGCGCCGCAGCGAAGGACCCGCGGTGTGGCCGAGCGCCTGCGCTGACGCGGAGCGCTCGCACCGTAGCCGAGGGATCGAACGCCGCGGAGCTGGACGAGGCCAGGCGCTTCCCCCTCTGTCGGCCGGATCCCCTCCGCAGGCTCTTCGAATTCGTGGCGCTCGGCTCGGTCGAGGTGCGATCGCTGGAGGCGCCCACCCGCTTCGCGGGCTTCGATGAGTACTGGGAGCCCTTCCTCGGTGGACAGGGGCCGGCGCCGGGATACGTCGCCTCGCTGAGCGGGACGCAGAGGGAGGCGCTTCGAGCGCGGCTCGAACAGACGCTCCCGAGAGATTCGGACGGCGGGATCCCTCTGACCGCGCGTGCCTGGGCCGTGCGCGCGAGGAAACCTCAATGATACCTACACCGCAGATCACTCTCCGTGACGCCCGCGCGGAGGACGCCCCGCGGCTGGCCGAGCTCCACGTACGAACCTTTCGCGAGACGCACAAGGGCGGCCCGGAGGTGGAGTTCCGCGAGCAGCAGTGGCGCGAGAAGTTTCGCTCCGGGCAACTGGTCTTCTGTGTGGTCCTCGAGACCGACTCGCGCGAGCTCATCGGTTTCGCCAGCGGTGAGCTGCACCGGGCGGAGCCGCCTGGCTACGGCGGCGAGCTGAACAAGATCTACCTCCTGCGGGAGTGGCAGGGCCGCGGCCTGGGGCACCGCCTCCTCTGCGCCTCCGCCGCGCGCTTCCTGCGGGCGGGGATCCCCTCGATGCTGCTCTTTGGCGATGCGGCGAGCCGCAGCAACGGCTTCTACGAGGCGATGGGAGGCACCCGCTTGCTCGCACCGAGCGGCGAGTTTCACGGCGGATACGGGTGGTCCGACCTCACGCGGCTGCAGTCGATCTGCGGATCCAGGACCGTGGCGCGAGCGAACGATCCTGTCTGACGGCAGGCTCCGGTCGGCGCGATGGGACGGAAGCTGCGGAGGTGTTGTCAGGCAACCTGCGCTACGTTCAATCGAAATCCGACTTGGTTGGAATGACGGTCCGGGCGGAGGCGATCCAGGAGCGACTAAGCCACCTGTACCACCACCACGCGGAAGCCGATGTGGTCGGAGCGTAGGTAGGGCTCGAAACGCAGGCGCGCTGCCGAGCGGCAGAGCTCCGCGCCTTCGATCCATGCCCCGCCGCGGCGCACCCGCGAGTAGCTGCCGTCGCGGTTGGGCACGCCCACCCTGGCATACAGATCGGGATCGGTGCCCCCCGGCAGGCGCGAGTGATACCAGTCGCGGCACCACTCCCAGACGTTGCCGTGCATGTCGTGGATGCCCCACACATTCGGAGGATAGCGGTCGACCGGCGTCGAGCTTCCCGTCGCCCGCGCCGCCTGACCCGCGGGAACGGGATTCAGTGCGAAGTTCGCCTCCTCCAGCTCCAGCGTGTCGCCGAACGCCGTGGCACTCGTGCTTCCCGCCCGACAGGCGTACTCCCACTGCGCCTCAGTGGGTAGACGCGCCTCCCATCCCTCCGGCAGCGCGCCGCTCGCGCGGCCGCGGGCGGTGAGGCGCGCGCAGACCTCCTCGGCGTCCGAGAAGTTAACCCAGTAGACAGGGTGCTCGTCGCCAAGGCCGAACCTCGCGGTGGGCACGCGCTCCGGGAAGGCGCCGACGAATCGCTCCCACTCCCCCTGCGTGATCTCGAACGCCCCGATCCAGAAGCCGCGGGTCAGCGTGACGTCGACCTGCGCCTCATCCGGGCGGCGACCAGACTCGCCGGATGGGCTGCCCATCCGGTACGTCCCGGCAGGGCACCACCGCAACGCCACCCCCTCCAGCACACGCCGGTCTCCAGGATGCACCCCGGCGAAGTCGGATATCGGATCTCCCGCCGCGCGGCTCCCCGCCCCCATCGTAACCGACCTCTCCGACCGGCCGCCACCCTCCCGCCGACATGCCGTCGCCGGCAGGCCGATCATCCCCCCGAGCACACCCGTAAAGACTGCCACGAACTGGCGTCGCGACGCCACATTGACCTCCTCGCCATTCCCGGGATTCCGACCGCGGAATTACGAATTACGAATTACGAATGGGGATTGAACGTGGGTTCTCGCAGCGATCCCTTCCAGCGCCGGGGCGGCTCGGTCTGCCGCAGGCCTCCACGCTCAGCAGTGGCCGCCGGCTCTGTCGACCGCCGTAATTCAAAATTCAAAATTCAAAACTCAAAATCTCTATCAGTAATTCGTAATTCGTAATTCGTAATTCGCAATTACCTTTCCGACCACACCGCGAGCTCATTGCCGCCGGGATCGGCGAAGTGGAATCGCCTGCCGCCCGGGAAGCTGAAGATGTCGCGCACGATGGTGCCGCCCTGCTCGCGCACACGTTCGAGGGTCGCCTCGAGATCGTTGGCGTAGAGGACCACCAGCGCCGATCCCGCCTCGGTGGACGCGTGCCGGTCGGACCGGAAGAAGCCGCCGTCGAGCCGACCGTCGTTGAAGGCGCAGTAGTCCGGGCCATAATCCTCGAAGGTCCAGCCGAAGGCGGCGGTGTAGAACGCCTTCACGGCGTCGAGGTCCCGCGCCGGGAGCTCGATGTAGTCGATAGTGCGGTCGGCATGCATGGGGACCTCTCGGGAGCAGGATGGGGAGCTACGAATTAGGAATTACGAATTACGAATTACGAATTACGGAACACGGATTACGGATTACGGATTACGGATTACGGGTGACGCGCCGTGGATGATGATCTCCGAACAGTGATGCTATGGGAGGGGCGACGACGCCAGGGAGACGATGCCGACCATGCGACAGCAAGACGAGGAGACAAGGAGTGAACGGGGAGCAAGGTCATGGGGTGAGAGGGTGACGAGCAGACAAGTCGAGGACGAGACACGGAGACAGCCGACGGCGCGACGCTGACACCGTCGGCTGGAGGTCTGCCAACGCGGTCTCCTTGTCCCTTGTCACCTTGTCACCCCGTCACCTTGTCCAGCCCGCCCCGCCCGCTCCCCAGCCACCCGCGCTGCCACCGCCGCCACCCGCCTCCGCATCTCCGGCGGATGGAGCACCTCGGCGTCGGGGCCGTGCTCGAGGACGTGGCGCACCAGCCAGGCCGGGTCGGCGACGCGGTAGTGCACGACCACGGAGCCGTCCTCGCCGCGCTCGACGGGGCCGCGCTCCTCGATCCAGCGCGCGATGCGCGGGGAGAAGCGCACCGCCACCTCGATCTCCTCCACCTCCTCACCCGCCCGATAGACGCGACCCTCCCGGACGTAGGCGTCGGCGTCGAAGCCCTCGGGGACGGTGAAGCGCTCCTCGCCCACTTCGATTGCCACCACGCGGTCGGCGCGGAACACGCGTACGTCTCCGCTCCGATGACAGAAAGCGACGAGGTACCACTTGCCCCCCGCGGACAGGAGCACGTAGGGGTCGACGGTGCGGCGCTCGGGCTCGGGGGCCAGCGGCTTCAGGTAGGCGATCTCGCACCGGCGCCGCTCCCGGGCCGCGCGCACCAACGCTTCGCGGATCTCGCCGGGAGTGTTGGCATCCGCGTTCACGACGATGCGCTCGAGCTCCTCACCGGGTGCGGCCCCCAGCACTCCCGCCTCCAGCCGCTCGGCGAGCGCCAGCAGCGCCGGACGGCGGAGCGGATCGGTCTCGGTCGCCATCACCCGCAAGCCCAGGCCGAGCGCGAGCGTCTCCCGCGGGGTCAGGCGCGGGGGGCGCCGGAACTCGCCGGTGGTGAAGATCTCCACTTCGTCCGCCTCGATGAGCACCTGCACGTTGCTGCCGCTCCCGGCGGGGTGGTAGTACTCGCGTGTGTAGAGCTCCTCCAGGTCGGCCAGCAATCGCTCGGGTGAGACACCCATCTCCTCGGCCAGCTCCGCGAGGGGGACGCCGCCGGCGCGGGCCGCCCGCGGGAGCAGGGCCAGCAGCCGGCCGAGCTGGGCCTCGGATGTGTCGCGCTCAGGCATGGGTCGCCGCCTCCGAATCGGCCTCGGCGTAGAGGGCCTCGACACGGCGCGCCATCTCCTGCAGGTCCTCCCGCAGCTCAGCGGGCGACAGGATTTCTGCCTCACCCGCGAGGCTCAGGATCCAACGTAGGAAGGGATCGGGTCGCGCCACGCGGAAACGCCGCACCACCGCGCCATCCTCCTCCTCGCGCACCTTCTCCCCCTCGCGGTTCCGCTCCACCCTGACCGAGAGCGGAAAGCGAAAGCGCACCTCGGTCTCGATCGCCTCTTCCTCCCCCAGCTCCCAGGCGCGCAGATCCAGGTAGTCGCGCAGGGAGAAATCCTCGGGGATGGCGTAGTCGGGCGACTTCGGGGCCTTGCTATTGACTGTCACTTCTTCCATCCGCGAGACCCGGAATACGCGGATTCCGTCCGCCGCGTCGTCCCGCCCCACCAGGTACCAGTCGCCCTGGAAGAAGAGACCGTACGGGGCGACCTCCCGCTGCGTCACCCGCCCTCGATAGATGCCGTGGTAGGCGAAGCGCACCCGCTTGCGGCCGAGCAGCGCCCCGGAGAGGACGCGCAGTCGCGCGAGCACCTCGCGGGCGCCGGGGGGCTCCACCCACCTGACCGGGTCCTCCGGAAAGCGCTCCGGATCGAGGTCGAAGGCGAGCTTGCGCAGGGCGCTGGTGGCCTCGTCGGCGAAGGGGAAGGCGGGGATGGTTGTGGCCCGTCGCAACGCCTCGAGGGCGAGCTCCGCCTCGGCCGGGGAGAGATCGAGGGAGGGGACGTCGAGGTACGGCCGCGGCCCGCGTCCTGGTGGTGCCTCGACTTCCCCCGTGTGCCCGGAGATCAGACGCAGGTAGGGGAGATAGAAGTCGCGGTGCGCGATGCGGTATCCCTCGTACTGGTCGACCCCGCCGCCGACCGTGTAGGGGACCGGCTCGAGCGGCACCCCCAACCTGCGCAGGTCGTCCTTGTCGCGCTCGAAGGTGCGGCGCGCCGTTGCGCGCGAGGTGGCATCGCCGTCGATCCACTTCTCCGCGTAGGCCGGCAGCTCCTCCATGATCTGCTCCACCGGCACCGGGACGCGGCGTCCGAGCAGGTAGGAGAGGAGGTCGAGCCAGCGTTGCGTTCGGGTTGGCGGCATGGTGAGCGAGGTGGATCGAGATCAGACCTGCGGGCCCGCGGAGAGCCGAAGCCTATGCACAGCGCCCAGTAGTGTGCAAGTCGCACAGGGGCGGATCGCGATCCGGACCGCGTACGGGCGCGATCGGCGCCGCGGTTCCGGATCAGCCTGAACATGCCGGGGGACTGTCCGCTCGAGGCGTGGTCGCGCGAGGGGTGGCACGGTGCCGAACCCACCAGGAGGATCCGCGGGGCCACCGGGCTGACACGCGTCGGACATCGACGCGGTGCGCCAACTCCGGTCCACCCCGGGCGAGTGGGGGGGGAAGATGGATGACCTGCGATTCGTGCCGGTGGGAAGGTAGTGTGAGCGCAGTCACAAGCTCCGGGTGAAGGTGGGTTCGTGCACGCGATGAAGGTACGAACGGGGTCTGACAGTGGACGACCGGTTCCCTCCCATGGCAACGACTCCTCCGCGTCCTCTGCGCGTTCCTCGATGACCGCTGCGCTTTGCTGTTGCGGACTCGAGCGAAACTTTGCTACACAAAGTACTTGACCACGGATTCGACTTTGCGTAAGATCTGCCCTCGATCGCATCGAGGCACGAACCTTCGCGCACGGGGGCTTTATGCAACAAAGTAATTGGTCAGACAGCAACCTCGCCCTGGCCGGACCGGCTTCGGAGGGAGCGGGGGTGGACGTGGTGGTGGTGGGCGCCGGGTTGGCCGGCCTGGAGTGCGCCCGGCGACTCGCCGAACGGGGGGTGCGGGTGGTGCTCGTCGACCGCAAGCCGCGGGTGGACCACGCGGTGCACACCACCGGGATCTTCGTGCGGCGCACCCTGGAGAGCTTCGCGCTGCCGGAGGATTGCCTCGGACCCGCCGTGCGGCGGGTGGTGCTCTACTCGCCTTCGGACCGCGGGATCGAGCTGGAGAGCCCGCACGACGAATATCGCCTCGGGCGCATGGCGGCGCTCTACCGAAGAGGACTCGATGAATGCCTCGACGCCGGGGCGGAGTGGAGGCCGGCGACCACGCTGGCGGACCTGCAGCCGGTTCGTGGGGGTTCGGTCGCGATGCTCGAGCGCGCGGGACGGAGAGAGCGGCTGCACGTCCGCTTCGTCATCGGCGCCGACGGGGCGGTCTCCCGCGTCGCGCCCGCGCTCGGGCTCGACCAGAACCGGGAGTGGCTGGTGGGGGTGGAGGAGGTCTTCGTGGGCCTTTCCACCGGTCTGCGCCCCGCCTTCCACGTCTGGCTGGACCCGGCCCTGGCACCGGGCTACATCGCATGGGTGGTGGACGACGGGGAGGAGGTCCACGTGGGCGTGGGAGGCTACGCCTCGCGCTTCCAACCAGCGGAGGCGCTGCGCCGCTTTCGCGAGCGCGTAGCGCCGCGTTTCGGTCTGCAAGGTGTGCCGGCCGCCGAACGACGCGGGGGCCGCATCCCGGTGGGCGGGGTCTTGCCGCGCATCGCCTGTCCCCGGGGGCTGCTGACCGGCGATGCCGCGGGCGCGGTGTCGCCGCTCACCGCAGGGGGACTCGATCCGTGCCTCCGTCTCTCCTCGCTGGCGGTCGACGTCACCTGTAACTATCTCGACAGCGGGGACGAGGCAGCGTTGGAACCGTACGGCGGTGCCGCCTTCCGCGCCCGCTTCCGAACCCGCCTTCTGCTCCGCCGGCTGCTGTCGTCCATCCACTCGCCTGCCGCCGCCGAACTGGCCTGCGCGGCGCTGCGACTACCGCCCTGCCGCTCTGTCGCGCGCCACGTCTTCTTCGGTCGTGGATCGTTCCCCGATCCGCCCACCTCGCTCCCACACGGGCAGGTTCGAACAACACCGGTGGGGTCTACTTCGTTCTAGATCGAACAGAAGACGGCAAAACCGCAGAGGTCGCAGAGGATTACACCGAGGGCACAGAGGTCCTTGGGACAGCTACGTAGTACGAATTTGCTAGCTGTTGGACCACAATCGTAATTCGTAATTCGTAATTCGTAATTGGTAATTACCCCTCCCCTCCGCGCCCTCCATGGTTCCGCTCGGTCAGTACGGCTCGACATCGCACGACACCACGTCGAGCGCCCGCGCGCTCGTCACCCGCCAGTGCCAGCAGTAGGTGCCTCCGGGGAGGGAGAAAGCGAACCGCAGCGGTCCCCCCATGCCGCCGGCGGTGGTGGAGGCACGGATCGTCAGCCCCGCCGCCGACCCGCTCACATTGCGGCATTCCTCCTCTCCGGGAGCCACCGTGAAGCGCATGGTGTTCACATACGCCACCACGTTCCCGTAACCCACCGTCTCGTTCTGGATGCACATCCGCACCGCGTTGGGATCATACCCCCGGCGCCCACCGGACGCGCAGGCGGAGAGCAGCAGCAGGAGTGCGAGGAGTAGGACGCGCATGGGCGGACGGGTGACAAGGTGACGGGGTGACGGCTAGACAGGGAGACACGGAGACAAGGAGTGAACGCGCGAACGGGTGTACGGATGACAAGGTGATCGAGGTAGCGTCGAACGAATGAGGCGGGGGCTGGCAGTTGCCCCGAAAGAAGAGGGCGCCGGCGGTGGCCGGTCGTCGCGTCCTGTCTCGGAGCGGCATCGCGCCACATTCGTAATTCGTAATTCGTAATTTTACTCAATCCAGACCGCACCGCTTATTCCGAGTATCTTCGGCGCGACGGCGGGTGACCTCGGTTGATAGGGTAGGGCGATCGGCCAGAAGGGTCGGTGCGGATCCGGACCCTCCGCCAGGGCGACGATCGTCGATCCGGGGGCGGGGCGCGGAATGCGCCAGCGCCCGCTCCACTTGACCCCGGCCGCGCCGCTGTCCGCGAGCACCTCGGTGCGCACCCGCTCTCTGCCGACGTACAGCGACACCCGGTCTGCTCGGGTCCAGGCGGGGCCCAGCACGCGCACGCCGACGTCGAGCGAATCCCCTCCGGCCGGCACAGTGTCTCCCGGTCCGTAGTCGTCGTTCACGGTGACGTCCGTGAACAGTCCGAAGCTCACCGTGACCGCGCCGGCGCGGAAGCGCTCCACCGCCGCGTCCACATCGATCCGGGCCGGGTCGCGGTCGTCCACGCGGATGTAGGTGCGTCCCTGACCGGGAATGTAGCGGGCCACATCGTGTGAGTCGCTCGAGCCAACCGGCGTCAGACGGTATGCGCGACCGAGCAGCTCCAGCCAATCGCGGAACAGCTCCAGCGGATCGGTCTGCTGCGAGCCGGAGTTCAGCACCTCCATCGCGTGGGCGGGGAGAGGCCAAGCCTCCTCGCCACCTTCTCCGCCGTCCGAGGCGGTCCGTTCCGCGGGGAGTCGCACCGTCTTCCCGTCATCGAACGGGCGGAAACCAAGGTGGATGTCACGCGCGTGGTTGAGCACGACCGCGCCGACGCCCTCCACCGCCGCGATCGCACTCTTCACCTCCGCCCAGTTCTGTACCTTCGGTGTCGCCGGTTCGGCCGCGGCCGGAACCGGGAAGAGATTGAAGTGCCCCACCGGGGTGGTCAGCTCATCCCCGATCACCGGCGTGAAGTAGTCCCGCACGCCCACCGCCACGGCCACCGGTTCCAGGTCCACGTGCACGTTGTGATCGGTGAGGATGGGCAGCTCGAGCGCCTCGCCGGCGATCGTGATCGCCCGTTCTTCCAGCGTGGCGTCGCCGTGGCCGGAGTGGGTGTAGGTGTGCAGATGGGTATCCGTCGCGACCCATCCCTCGGTGGGCACCTCACGCCGGAGTCGGAGCGTCACCTCCTCCGTCTCTCCCGCATCGAGCGCGATATCCACTGAATCCACGCCGTACTCGAAGCCGCGTGTGGCGTAGAGGCGGTAAGATCCAGCGGGCAGCCGGACCTCCGCGCGTCCATCGCCCGTGTACACCACTCCGGGCCGCACCGCCAGGCGTCCCCCGCTCTCCGTGGCCAGCTCCACCAGCGCTCCCTCCCCGTCCACGATCGTGATCCGCCCCGGCAGCGGCTCCAAGTCCTCCCCGAGCACCGTCACCGCCACCGCGGACGCACCCAGGAGAGCCTCACGCGGAGTCGCCAGCAGCTCGATTGCGGCCAGTGCGACGTCGTCGGGAAGGGTGTCGAGCGGCGCCACCCGCAGCCGGTTCTCGCCGGTCCGCAGCGCCCCCTCGGGCACTGAGAAGAACACCCGATGCGGGTTCTCGTCCGGATAGAGGCGACCGATCTCTGACCCGTTCAGCTCGACGACCCAGGTTCGGCGCACGCCGGTCTGCCGCAGCGCGAGGGTATGCGCGGCCCCGTTCGGGCTCGGGGCCTCGAAGCGCAGGTTCAGCTCCGGCTCACTCGTCACCCCGGCCGGCTCGCTCCACTCCCTGACCCCACCAATGCTCAACAGATGTGGACCCGCCGATATCGGTCGCGCTTGGGCGAGGGCGTTCGTCGGGATGAGAAGCCGCAGGATCGTGCCGAGCGAAAGCAGCAGGAGCGCACCGGGTACGAACGGACGGAGGTGTGACAAGGTGAGCACGGGAGGTCGCCGGTGCAGGGAACGAGGGAAGGATAATGATGATGTCATGCTGCACGGCTGAACAGGATTGCGCGACGCTAGATCGTGACGGGCAGTTCAGGGTGAGGCCTCGCCGAGCGGCTGACAATCCAGCTCCGAGCTCCTGTTTCCAGCCCGAGCCGCGTCCGCGCGAACTCGACCTCCACTGCCGAGCGGCGCCGCCCACCGCAGGACCTCCGCAGGCGGCGGGTGCGATCTCACCGCCGGTCCGCTTGCCAACGCCGCGCTCGGCTCGCGTGTACGTGGTGCGGGCGCAACGCGATCCCTCTCGAGCCGATCGGCCGAGCCCAGGACCGTGCCTCTCGCGCCCGCAGGCGATCCTCTCGCCCCTCCGACCCCGCGCTCTCATGACCCGGATCCTCCCGGTTCTCGCCCCTATCCTGGCTGGCCTGTTCACCGCGAGTCTGCTTCGGGCTCAGGAAGCCGCGGCCGACGCCCTGCACGTCTTTCTGGATTGCAGCGGGTTCGGATGCGACGAGCAGTTCATCCGCAGCGAGATCGACTGGGTCGCCTACGTGCGGGATCGCCAGGACGCGGACGTCCACCTCTTGATCACCCGCCAGCAGACCGGCGGCGGTGGCTGGGAGTATACCCTGGAGTTCCTCGGGCAGGGGGTGCTGACGGGTCAGTCGCTCGATCTTCGATATACATCCCCGCAGACCGCTACGGAAGACGAGGAACGCGAGGGGCTCGTCCGGACCATGCGGTTCGGCCTGGCGGCGTTCGTCGCCGCGCGCAACCCCGGTGCGGAAGGCCTGGAAGTGCGTTACGAGCCCGCGAACGGAGCCGCGCCGCGAACTACCGCCGGAATCGACGATCCTTGGGACTTCTGGACTTTCAGCATCCGGCTGGGCGGCTCCTTCGACGGGGAGGCGCGTCGCAAGTCCTGGGATATCGACGGCTCGGTCGAGGCGGAGCGGGTCACGGAGCAGTGGAAGTTCGAGCTGGAGACCCAGGGGGAGCAGGGCCACGGCCGCTTCGAGATCGACTCGGTCACCACGGTCACCAGCGAGGAGCACGAATACGGGCTTTCCACCCTCCTCGTCCGCAGTCTCGGGGCCCACTGGTCCGCGGGCGGCAGGGCGGGGGCGGAGAGCTCGACCCGCCTCAACCAGAACTTCTCCGTGCGCCTGGCTCCGGCCATCGAGTACAGTGTCTTTCCCTACCAGCTCTTCAACCGCCGGCAGCTCACCTTCCTCTACTCGGTGGGCCTCTCCCACTTCGATTACCGGGAGATCACGCTCTTCGGGAAGCTCTCCGAGACCCTTCCGGAGCACAGCCTGCGGGGTACTCTGGAGCTGAACCAGCCCTGGGGCGAGGCCGAGATCTCCCTCACCGGGCGCCAGTTCCTGCACGACGGCGAGCGCTTCAGCCTCGACCTCTTCAACCGCCTCGACGTCCGCGTGCTGCGAGGACTCTCGGTCAGTCTCTTCGGGGGCGTCTCCTACATTCGCGACCAGCTCTTCCTCCCCGCGGGAGATGCCGACCCGGAGGAGATCCTGCTCGACCTCCGTGAGCTGGAGACCAACTACGACTACTTCCTCTCCCTGGGCTTCTCCTACACCTTCGGGTCGATCTACAACACGGTGGTGAACCCGCGGTTCTGAGATGCGCCCCGGCGATAGCTAGATGGCTTCACCCCGGGGGATGCCGCCGGGGATCACTTGCGCAATGCTGTAGAAGTCCTCAAGGTTTCCCTCCGAGCGCCCTTGTCGCCCTGAGCGAAGCGAAGGGTGGTTGCGCGCCCTGGAATTTGCCCGCGATCGCTCGTGACGCACGGTCTAACAAGTGCCACCACTCAGGCGGCATTGTCCCGGATATTTCCGGTAGGGGGGTGGCCCTTGTGGCCGCGCGCACGCGATGCGGAGGGTTCCGGACGGCGCCGATATACGCGGCATCCCCGTGCGGGCGGCCACAAGGGCCACAGATGTTTCTGGAACATTTACGAAGTACGAATTTGCCAGTTAGCACGTAATTCGTAATTCGTAATTCGCTACCGTGCCCTCCGTGTAATTCTCAGTCCCCGACCGAATCGTGCGACTGACGACGCTCCTCCTCCTCGCGCTCTCCGCCCTCCTCGCCGCCACCGCGTCCGCGCAGGAGCGCCCCCCGAACATCGTGGTCATCCTTGCGGACGACCTGGGGTACGGCGACCTGGGGGTGTACGGGCATCCCACCATCCAGACGCCGCGGCTGGACCGCATGGGGGCCGAGGGGATGAAGTTCACCCAGTTCTACGCGGCGGCTTCGGTGTGCACGCCCAGCCGCGCCGCGCTGATGACGGGCCGCCTGCCGATCCGCAGCGGACTGACGCGCGTGCTCTTCCCCCACTCCACGGTGGGGATGCCCGCGGAGGAGATCACCATCGCCGAGGCGCTGCGTCAGCGAGGCTACGCCACCGCGGCCATCGGGAAGTGGCACCTGGGACATCTCCCTCAATTCCTCCCCACCAAGCACGGCTTCGACTCCTACTTCGGCATCCCGTACTCGAACGACATGGATCGCGTGGGTGGGCCGGAAGGCCGCGCCGCCTTCCGCGAGCCGCGCTTCGAGTACTGGAATGTGCCGTTGATGCGGGACACGCAGATCGTGGAGCGCCCCGCGGACCAGCGCACCATCACCCGCCGCTACACGGAGGAGGCGGTGCGCTTCATCCGCGAGCACCGGGACCAGCCCTTCTTCCTCTACCTCGCGCACAACCTCCCGCACGTGCCGCTATTCGCCTCCGATCGGTTCCTCGGCTCGAGCGCGCGCGGCCTCTACGGCGACGTGGTGCAGGAGATCGACTGGAGCGTGGGCCAGGTGCTGGACGTGTTGCGGGAGCTGGACCTGGAGGAGCGCACGCTGGTTTTCTTCACCAGCGACAACGGACCCTGGCTGGCCTACGATGATCATGGCGGCTCCGCCGGGCTGCTGCGCGACGGTAAGGGGACCACCTGGGAGGGCGGGATGCGGGTGCCGGCGATTGCCTGGTGGCCGGGAACCGTGCCCGCCGGCACCGTGCGCACCCAGGTAACCAGCAACCTGGACATCTTCCCCACGGCGCTCGCGCTCGCCGGCGGTGAGCTACCGCGCGACCGGATCATCGATGGACGGAGCCTGTTGCCGCTGCTCCGCGGGGAGAGCAAGGCCGAGGTGCGCGAGTTCTTCCCTTACTACCGCAACGACGAGCTGTACGCCGCGCGCGTCGGGCCGTGGAAGGCGCACTTCATCACCCGGGACCTCGCCGGTGGCGCGACCGATCCGGTGGAGCACGAGATCCCGAAGTTGTACAACCTGGATGTCGATCCTTCGGAGAAGTACAACGTGGCGGAGGACCACCCCGAGGTGATTGCGAAGATCCGGCGTGCGGTGGAGGAGTTCAGAACGAGGTGACGCCAGGCAGCCGGCCGATCGGGCAGCGCCGAAATCCACCCTCGAAACGGGCCGCTCCGACTACGTAGCGCCCCGTCCGGCAGTAGCGCGACGCCTGCTCGGAGGCCGAGGCGCCTCCGAGCCCATCACCTACGCCCGAGCCGCTGCTCCACCTCTGTCCGCCGCGAGCGGCCAACGGGCAGCCGGATCCCGTCTCTGAGCTGAACCTCGTACTTCCCCTGCCCGCCGCGCAGGAGCATCTGCACCCGATCCAACCGCACGATCACGGACCGGTGGATGCGCATGAACTCCGCGGGATCGAGCTGCTCCTCGAGCGCCTGCAGCGGCGCGCGGATCAGGTGCCTACCGCCGGCCGAATGCAGCTCCGCGTACACCCCGCTCGCGGTGATGTAGTCGATCTCTTCGACCGGAATCACCCGCATCCTGCCTCGCATCGGCACCGCGATCCGCCGCAGGTACCGCTCCTGAGCCGCCTTCCCGAAGGGCGCAGGCGGATCGCCCTGCCCTGACTGCAACAGCCTCAGCATCTGCTCGCGGAGCCCGTCCAATCCCTCGAGCTCGATCTTCCGGCGGGCGCGCCGGAACGCCTCCTCGAAGCGCTCGTCGTCGTAGGGTTTGACCAGGTAGTCCACCGCGGCCAGGTCGAACGCTTCCACCGCGTGGCGATCGTAGGCGGTGACGAAGACCGTGGCGGGCATACGATCCGGCCCCACCTCGCGCACCACCTCGAGCCCCGATTTGCGCGGCATGCGGATGTCGAGGAAGACCAGGTCCGGACGAAGCTCGCGGATTGCCCTGATCGCCTCCTCGCCGTTCTCTGCCGTGGCCACCACCTCCACGTCCGGTTGCTCGGACAGCAGCTCCGCCAGCCGCCCGACCCCGAGCGGCTCGTCGTCCGCAATCACCACGCGCAGAGGCCGCCCATCAGGCATTGTCCAGCGCCTCCTGCGCGCCCGCCGTCGGTCGCGTGTGATACGGCAGGGCGATCTCCGCGATCATCCCGCGCTCCGGGTGGGGGCGAAGCGCAAGCCGGTACTCTCCGCCGTACAGCTGCTCCAATCGCTGGCGAATGTGGCGCAAGCCCATTCCTCCCAGTCCGCGCTCCGGTGACGCCGCTTCCTCCTCGTCGCCGGCACCGGTGTCGCGCACCGTGATCACCAGTTCGCGTCCCACTCCGCGCGCGTGGACCTCGATGCGGCCGTGTCCGCCGGCCCGCGAGACTCCATGGGTCATGGCGTTCTCCGCCAACGGTTGCAGAATGAGGGTCGGCACCAGAGCATGCAGCACGTCGGGTTCGGCGGATACCTCCGTCACCAGGCGCCCCTGGTAGCGGATCTCGAGGATCTCCAGGTAGCGGCGCAGAATGTCTAGTTCCTTCTCCAGCGTGACCTCCTGCTCCTGCGCGCCGTCCAGGCTGTAACGCAGCACCTCGCTCAGCCGCGCAATCATGCGCCTTACGCCCCGGGGATCCTGGGTGACCAGGCCGGATACGGCATTCAGCGTGTTGAACAGAAAGTGAGGGTTGAGCTGTGTACGGAGGACCTGCAGCCGCGACTCCGTGAGCTGCTCTCTCAACAGGATGGCCTCCTCCTGCCTCGCCTGGAATCTCCGGAAATAGTCGTACGCGAGCCCCGCCGCGATCACCAGCAGCGAAGCCATCAGGTCGGTGAGAAAGCGATACCGGACAAGGACGCGCAGCGAGGTCACGAAAGTCCTCCTGAGCGGGGGAACCGGAGGTCCCGGCGCTTCCGATCCCGGTGGCGGCCGCGGCGCATCCATCAACTGGGTGCCAACCAGTGCCAGAACGGAAGTGACCAGTACGGCGAGGGCCCCGGCAAGCATGAGGTATAGCACTACCCGCCGCAGGCCATTCCCCTCTTCCAGGCTGAACCGACCGACGAACCAGAGAGCGAGGGGCGTGAGAGCAGCCCACAGGTAAGCACCCAGGAAGGTGAGGAAGACGAGGTCCTCGCGGAACGGCCGCGGCCGGAAGGGCGAAACCAGCTCGTTCGCCGCGGTGGCGACCCCGAAGACCGTCCAGAAGGCGAAGATGAGCAGCAAACCCCGCAGCCCGATCCGGAAAGAAACGAGTTGCTGCGCAGGTGCTCCATCTCCCCGCCGTCGATGCTTCAACGCGGCCTCCGCTCCGGTTCGATCGGCCCGGTCGGCACCTCCGACCTGCCGCAATGTCCACTACTCGGAAAAGTCTCTCTCTTCCCGTACTTACGGCAAGCCCGGTTGGTGTTGCTTGCCCTCTCCTTCCTGCCGTTCACAACACGCCCAGGCCGTTCGCAACACTCGGCCGGAAGCAGGCGAAATCCGCGGGTAGATTGCAGCCGCCGACGAAGGCGGTTAAGGCGGCCGGCGACCTCCCTCGCCCAGATCGGAAGGCTTCTGCCGCCGGGCGCTTCGGCGAGCCGGAACCCGGAAACGCGAAAGGTGGGCTATGAGATACACCGGTTTGATCGTCGTCATCGCCGCAGCCGCCGCAGCTTTCGGGTACTCGTCTCTGGCGGGGTCGTCATCCACGCCGCCGTCATCGTCCTCACCGGCATCGTCGTCCTCACCGAGGCCGGCGACCTCCCTGGCGCCCTCATT
>DASVBS010000063.1 GCA_036375715.1 Longimicrobiaceae bacterium
GACGAGCGGGACGGTGGAAGTACAGGCGAGCACCCGGTACGAGGCCGGCAAGCTCCGCCAGCTGCTGTTCGGCCGCGACTATCGGGAGCTGTGGGCCGCCCCAATCCGGGTTCCGCTGCTCGATTTCGATACGGTGGCCGGCGGTCTCACCGTCGTGGAGCGCGGCGGCGGGCAGCAGACGCGAGCGCTGCGACTCCGCGGGATGGATGGGCACGAATACAACTTTCGCTCGGTCGACAAGTGGGTTACCCCGGATCCCCGGCGCGATCTGGAGAACACTCCCCTCGAGGCGATCATTCAGGACCAGGTGAGCTCTCTCCACCCCGCCGCGGCGATCGTGGCTACGGGATTGCTCGACGCCGTGGGGATCCTGAACCCTGCCCCGCGCCTGGTGGTGATGCCGGACGATCCGCGCCTCGGCGAGCACCGCGAGGCATTCGCGGGTCTCCTCGGTACCTTCGAGGCCCACGCCGACGCATCGGAGGACGGATCCTCGGTCTTTGCGGACGCCGAGGAGATCGTGGACGAGACGGATTTCTTTGCCGCTCTGCGCGAGGATCCGACCAATCGCGTCGACGCTCGTACGCTCCTGGCGGAGCGATTGATGTCGGTGCTCATGGCGGACTGGGACCGCCACGCGGGTCAGTACCGCTGGGCGCGATTCGACAGCGCAGGGCTGCACGTCTGGACGCCGATCCCCGAAGACCGCGACTATGCGTTCGCGGACTACGATGGCCTCGTCTTCGCCCTGGTGAGCGGGCTCGTGCCCAAAGCCTCCCCTTTCCGCGAGAGGTACGCATCGAACCTCCAGGGACTCCTGCAGAACGCGGTCGAGCTCGACCACCGGCTGATCGCGGAGCTCTCGTGGCCCGAGTGGGAGGAGATCACAAAGCGGCTGCGGGCCGACCTCTCAGACGAGGCAATCGAAGCCGCCGTGGAGCGCATGCCGGAGCCTTACCTGGAGCGGAACGGGCCGGAGCTCGTCCGAATCCTCCGCGCGCGGCGTGACGCACTGAACGAGGTCGCCCGGCGTATCTACCTCGAGCTGGCTCGTGAGGCCGAGGTTCACACCACCGACGTCCCCGAGCGCGCCGAGATCGCCCGCCGGCCCGACGGCTCGGTTCGCGTTCTCGTGACCGCGGAAAGCGACTCCGTCGACCTCCCGCCCCTCTTCGACCGGACCTATCTCCCCTCTGAGACCCGTGAGATTCGCGTCTACCTGTACGGGGGTGACGATCGGGCCATCGTACAGGGCACCGCGGACGGTGGGCCGTTGGTCCGCGTGGTCGGTGGGGCGGGTGACGACACGCTGCTGGACCGCTCCTCGGTGCGCGGGCGGAGCATGCGTACCGCCTTCCACGACGACGAAGGGGAGAACGCGATCGAGACCGGCAGCGAGGCGATTGCCGACCTCACCGCCTTCGAGCCGCCACTGTGGGTGCCCGGGGAGATCCTGCCTCCCCGGGAATGGGGGGCGGAGTTCTCCTGGTTCTCTCCCTGGGCCGGGTGGGAGCACGTCCAAGGGTTGCTCATCGGTGGCGGCCCGGGCTGGACCTGGTACGGCTTCCGGCGCTACCCGGAGGCGGGGAGGACACGGATAACGGGGATGTGGGGCACGGAGACGGGTCGCGTAGGAGTGGACGCCGAGGCATCCTTCCAGGGGATCGGGAGCGCGCCGGACGTGTGGCTCCACGGGCGCGCGTCGCAGCTCGAGGACTTCCGCTTCCACGGCTTCGGCAACGACTCCCCCGACGAGGACGAGCTCGACGGAGAGGTCCTGTTGCTGGATCAGCTCCTGGTGGAGGCGCGCCTCCGCTACCCCGTCGGCGAGCGGTTGAGCCTCGGGATCGGTCCGGTCTTCGAGCGGCTGGATCCAAGATCGGGCTCGGGCACCGAACCGCACTTTCCCGCCGGTGCGGGCGAGGCGTTCGGCAAGGCGGGCCTCGCCGGCGAGTTGGTCCTGGAGGCCCCCGACACGGTATTGACGGGGGGCGGCGGGTTCTCCCTGGTCCTCGACGCCCGCTTCTTCCCCCGCGCCTGGGACCTGACGTCGCCCTTTGGCCGGGTGCAGGGCACGGCCGGCGCGTACCTGCCCCTGCCGGCGCGCTCCGTGGTGGCGCTCCGCGCGGGGGCGGCCCAGCTCTGGGGCGACGCGCCCCTCCCGGAGCAGGTCTCGCTGGGTGGCTCCGCAACGGTACGCGGCTTTCATTACCAGCGCTTCACCGGCGACGCGCTGCTGCACGGAAGCGCGGAGCTGCGCTCCGTGCTCACCCGCGCCGAACTGTTCGTCCGCGGCGACCTGGGTGCCCTCGCCTTCGTCGATGTCGGCCGCGTGTATGTGGACGGCGAGTCGTCCGGCGGCTGGCACCGCGGCAGGGGCCTCGGCCTCTGGTTCCGTTCCGCCGGCCAGGTGGTCAGCGTCACCTACGCTCGCGGAGAAACGGACCGGATCTATCTGCGACTGGGCTTTCCCTGGTAAATGCAATAATTACGAATTACGAATTACGAATTGAGTGTTTTTAGCGGCCGAGGATAGAGAGATGGGCAGAGAGCCGAAGGAGTTCGGCACGAGGAAATACGGCGTCCTCATCCTCTGCGGCCTCTGCGCCATCCTCCGTGCCCTCCGGGGTTCCAAAATCCGTAATTCGTAATCCGTAATTCGTAATTCTTATCAGTAAGTCAACCAATCTGTTGACAAAGTCTCGGGCGTGTGTCATTGTCCGAGGAACGCACGGCTCAGGCACAAGGGGGAGAGACGACATGGGTAGTGATCAGACGGGGCCGGGCGGAGTCGACCTCTCGGGAGGGATTCCGCTCGAAACGCTGGAGGAGGGGAAGCCCTTCGCGGGGCACGTCGGGGAGGAGGCGGTGGTGCTGGTTCGACGCGGGGCGGAGGTGTTCGCCATCGGTGGGACCTGTACGCACTACGGTGGACCGCTGGCGGAGGGGTTGGTGGTCGCTGACACGGTGCGCTGTCCGTGGCACCACGCGTGCTTTTCTCTCCGCACCGGCGAGGCGATCGGGGCCCCGGCACTCAACCCCGTCCCCTGCTGGCAGGCCGAGGTGCGAGACGGCCGCGTGCACCTCGTCGGGCGAAAGGAGGCAGCACCGCTCGATTCCATGGGGAGGCGTGTGGACTTCCCGGAGTCCGTGGTGATCGTCGGCTCCGGAGCGGCGGGAAGCGCCGCCGCGGAGATGCTGCGGCGCGAAGGGTACACCGGTCCCGTCACGCTGGTCGATCCCGACGGCGACGCCCCCTACGATCGTCCGAACCTCTCGAAAGACTATCTCGCGGGCGAGGCGCCCGAGGAGTGGATTCCGCTTCGCCCCGAGGGCTTCTACCAGGAGCATGGGATCGAGAGGATCTCGACCGCGGCGCGAGCGATCGATCCCGCCGACCGCAAGCTCGAGCTGGCGGACGGCCGCGTCCTATCGTTCGGGGCGCTGCTGCTCGCCACAGGCTCGAAGCCGGTACGGCTGACGGTTCCGGGCGCGGACCTCCCCCACGTGCACCTGCTCCGTTCGCTCACCGACTGCCGCGAGATCATCCGCGCCGCGGAATCCGCTAAGCGGGTGGTGATCGTCGGCGCCAGCTTCATCGGCATGGAGGCCGCCGCTTCGCTGCGAAACCGGGGTCTCGAGGTCACCGTCGTCGCACCGATCTCGGTTCCCTTCGAGCACAACCTGGGGCCGGAGATCGGGCGGGTGCTGATGGCTACCCACCAGAAGAACGGCGTGCAGTTCCGCCTCGGTCGCGGCGTGGAGCGGATCGACGCGACGGCGGTCTACCTGGACGACGGCACGCAACTCCCGGCGGAGCTGGTCCTGGTGGGCATCGGCGTGCGGCCCCTCACGCAGCTGGCGGAGGAGGCGGGGATAGAGGTCGACGACGGCGTCCTGGTGAACGAGTACCTCGAGTCGAGCGCCCGAGGGATCTTTGCGGCCGGTGACATCGCCCGTTATCCGGATCCGCGCAGCGGCGAGCGCATCCGGGTGGAGCACTGGGTGGCCGCGCAGCGTCAGGGCCAGGCGGCCGCCCGCAATATCCTCGGGCGGCGTCAACCGTTCATCGATCCGCCCTTCTTCTGGACGCGTCAGTGGGGCGTCGGAGTGCGCTACGTCGGATACGCCTCGCGCTGGGATGAGGTGGAGATCGAGGGGGATCTCAGCGCGGGAGACGCCGAAGTGCGCTACCTGCGCGACGGTCGCCCGCTGGCCGTAGCGACGATGGGTAGGGATCTGGAGAGCCTGCGCGTCGAGGCTGGAATGGAGGCCGCCGTCGGCGGCTATCCCGTCGGGGGTGCAGCGTGAGTGCCACCTGCGGTGCCGCCGCCCGGGCCGAGCCACTCGAGCCCGAACTGCATCTGGCCAAACACGGGCCACACCTGGCGGAGCCCGGGGATCCAGACCGGGAGCTCGCCTCGCTCGTGCATCGCATGCTGGAGCTGCTCGGCGAGGATCCCGAGCGACCCGGGCTGGCGCGAACGCCGGAGCGGGTGACCCGCGCGCTTCGTTGGCTCACCCGCGGCTACGAGCGCCATCCCCTGGACGCGATCGGCGCCGGGATCTTCGAGGAGCAGCACGATTCGATGGTCCTGGTCCGCGGCATCGAGGTCTATTCCCTCTGCGAGCATCACCTGCTCCCCTTCTTCGGGCAGGCGCACGTCGCCTACATCCCCGACGGAAAGATCGTGGGCCTCTCCAAGCTGGCCCGGCTGGTGGAGGTCTTCGCTCGTCGCCTGCAGGTGCAGGAGCGGCTCACCGATCAGATCGCCGAAGCCCTCTGCGAGGCGCTGCAGCCACGCGGCGTGGGGGTCGTCGTGGAGGCGAGTCACCTCTGCATGATGATGCGGGGCGTGGAGAAGCAGAATTCGCGCACCATCACCAGCGCGATGCGCGGCGTGTTCGCCGACTGCCCCATGACCCGCGAGGAGTTCCTGCGCCTGGCGCTTCCGCGGGGTTGACCTACGCCTTCCACCCCGCGCCGGAGAGCCTTCGATCGAGGTCGTAGGCAGCGCTGATCAGCGCCAGGTGGGTGAATGCCTGCGGGAAGTTCCCCAGGTGCTCACCGCGCGGCCCCAACTCCTCGGCGTAGAGGCCGACGTGGTTGGCGTACCCCAGCATCTTCTCGAAGTAGAAGCGCGCCTTCTGGATGTCTCCCGCCCGGGAGAGACACTCCACGTACCAGAAGGAGCAGATGGAGAAGGTCCCCTCCGTTCCGGCCAGCCCATCTACCTCCGTCCCCACGATCTCGTAGCGGTGCACCAGCGAATCGTCCACCAGTCGTCGCTCCACCGCCTGCAGGGTGGAGAGCCAGTGGGGGTCGGTGGGAGATACGAAGCGCACCAGCGGCATGAGTAGACAGGCGGCATCCAATCGCTTGGAGCCCAGGTGGCCGACGAAGGCCTGCTCCTCCGGGTCCCAGAAGTTCTCCCAGATGTCCTTGTAGATCTCGTTGCGCACGTTGCGCCAGCGCACGAGGTCCGCGGGGAAGGAGCGCTTGACCGCCAGGCGTATTCCCCGATCGATGGCGACCCAGCACATCAAACGCGAGATCAGGAAGTGACGGCGCTCGCTGCGCACCTCCCAGATCCCCTCGTCCGGCCGGTTCCAGTTGTCGCACACCCAATCCACGATCTGCTCGATCCTCCCCCAGAGGTCGTGATGGGTCGGCTCACCGTACTTGTCGTACATGTACAGGGAGTCGAGCAGCTCACCGTAGATGTCGAGCTGTAGCTGATCGAAGGCGGCGTTTCCGATCCGCACGGGTCGTGAGCCGCGGTATCCCTCGAAGTGATCGAGCGTCGTCTCGCTCAGATCGGCGCGACCGTCGATGCCGTACACGATCTGCAGCGCCCCGGGGTCTTCGCGCGACTCGGTTCGCTGTACCAGCCAGCGAATGAAATCGCGAGTCTCCTCCACCAGTCCCATGCGGATGAGCGCGTACAGGGTGAAGGAGGCATCGCGGATCCAGGTGTAGCGGTAGTCCCAGTTGCGCACCCCACCCACGTCTTCCGGCAAGCCGAAGGTCGGCGCGGCAACGAACGACCCCGTCCACCGCGAGTGGAGCAGCTTGAGGGTCAATGCAGAGCGGCGCACGATGTCCAGCCACCGCCCGCGGTAGGTGGACTGTCCGATCCAGGTCCGCCAGTAGTTCACCGTGTCCTTGAAGGACGACGAGATGTAGGCCTCGTCGAGACCGACTACCGGTCCGTCCGGAAGAACCTGCTCCAGCACGAAGGGGACGGATTCCCCGGCGTTCAGGGTGAACTCCGCAACCACTTCGCCCCCGTCTATCTCCAGCGCCACCGGCGTCGAGAGTCGCAGGACGGTCCCCTCCTCACTCTCGAACACCACGCCGCGCTCCAGACTCACCACCTTGTGCCGCGCCCGCCCGTAATCGAAGCGCGGAGCGCAGCGCATCCGGACCCGGGTCTGCCCCCGCACCATCTTGATCCGCCGCACGATGCGGCTGGGGTGTGGATCGGCATGGACGGGCATGAAGTCCGTGATCTCCGCCACACCGTCGGCCGAGAGGAAGCGGGTGAGCAGGACGTTGGTGTCGGGCAGGTAGAGCTGCGTGTGATTGGCTTCGTTCAGCGCAGGACGCAGCTCGAACGCCCCGCCTTTCCGCACGTCCAGCAGCGCGGCGAAGACAGAGGGAGAGTCGAAGGCCGGCAGACAGAGGAAATCGATCGTCCCATCCATGCCCACCAACGCGGCGGTCTGCAGGTCTCCGATGATTCCGTGCGCCTCGATGGGTGGATATGAGGTGTCCGCCAAGGTTCCCCCTTTT